>CANBVC010000090.1 GCA_947372795.1 Beijerinckiaceae bacterium | reverse complement strand
GCCCCCTTAATGCGCCTTCCCCGGCACCTGCGCCTGCTCGAAGGTCGCCATGTCGGTGTGGCAGGCGATGGCGGTCTTTACGATGCCGGCGGCCAAGGCGGCGCCTGAGCCTTCGCCAAGGCGCATGCCAAGTTCGAGGAGCGGCTTCTTGCCGAGCCGTTCCAGCACCACGCCATGCGCGCCTTCGACCGACAGATGGCCTGCGAGGCAATGGTCGATCGTGCGGGGGTCGAGCGCGTGAAGGAGGGCGGCGGCGGCGGTCACGACATAGCCGTCGAGGATCACCGGCACGCGTTCCATGCGCGCGGCCATGATGGCGCCGGCCATGGCGACGATTTCGCGACCGCCAAGGCGGCGCATGACTTCCAGCGGGTCGCTCAGATGGCCCTTGTTGAGCGCCACCGCGCGGCGCACCGCATCAGCCTTGCGCGCCAGGCCCGCATCATCGACGCCCGTGCCGCGGCCGACCCAGTCCTCCGCCACGCCGCCGTAAAGCGCGTGATAAATCGCTGCGGCCACCGTGGTGTTGCCGATGCCCATTTCGCCAAGGCACAGAAGATCCGAGCCCCCCGCGATGGCCTCCATGCCGAAGGCGAAGGTCGCCGCGCAGCCAGCTTCATCAAAGGCGGGCTCCTGCGTGATGTCGGGCGTTGGATGATCAAGCGCGAGTTCGAAGACCTTCAGCCCGAGGTCATTGGCGGCGCAGATCTGGTTGATCGCCGCGCCCCCCGCCGCGAAATTTTCCAGCATGGCTCTGGTGACGGCGGCGGGATAGGCGGAGACGCCCTGCGCGGTCACGCCATGGTTGGCGACGAAGATCGCCACGACCGGGCGCTGCACCACCGGGCGCGAACGGCCCTGCCACGCGGCCATGTGAAGGACGATCTCCTCAAGGCGTCCCAGCGATCCCGCGGGCTTGGTCAACTGGCTTTCCCGCGCGCGCGCATCCTCCACGCAAGTCTCGGAAGCCTCAGGCATGATGGCCAGAAGGGCGCGGATGTCGTCGAAGGGAAGGCCGGAAGCGGACATGGGATGCTCTCGAATTGGTTTCCCGGGTCATATCGGTATCCCCGGGGATTGCAAAGCCGGGCTCGACAGGGCGCGCGCAATGGCCCATTCAGGGCCCATGCGCCCGATCAGCGACCTGCTCTTTTGCCTGAGATTCTACTCGCGGCTGCCGCTGCCGGAATTCCGGTTCGAGGCTGCGCCCCATTCCATGGGCGAATTTGGGAGGGCTGTTGGGCTTGCGCCGCTCGCAGGGTTGCTGATCGCCCTCCCCGCAGGCCTCATTCTCGCGGGCGCCAACGCCATGCTAACGCCCGAAATCGCAGCCATTCTGGCTCTGGCGGCTCTCGCGGCGACGACGGGCGCCCTGCATGAGGATGGGCTGGCCGATGTGGCCGATGGGTTTGGCGGTGGGCGGACAGTCGAGCGCAAGCTCGAAATCATGCGTGACAGCCGCATCGGCGCCTATGGGGGCGTGGCGCTGTGCCTCTCCCTGCTGGCCCGCTGGGCGGCCCTGACCGCCCTGCTGCGGATGGGAACCGCACACGCCTTTGTCGCCTTCATCTCCGCCGCCGCGCTTTCACGCTGGCTCGGCCTGCTGCCCATGGCCCTGCTGGCCCCCGCCCGCAAGGATGGCGCGGCCCATGCGGCGGTGGGTCCGCAGCCTCGCGCCCTCGCCATTGGCGGGGCGCTGGCGCTGGCGGCGGGGCTGGCGCCATGGTGGCTGGTTGGGGGCTCGGCAGGCCTGACGCTCGCATCTGTCGCCCTTGCCCTAGGGGCGACGCTCGGCATGGTTTATCTGGCGAAGCGTCAGATCGCAGGCCAAACCGGCGATGTGGCGGGCGCGGCCCAGCAGGTCGCGGAAATCGCTTTTCTGATCACCCTCTGCGCACGGATCTGATTCATGACCAGAATTTCCACACCCTGCATCAGCTATTGCTGGACCGACCCTGACCACGGACTCTGCGAGGGCTGCGGGCGCACGCGTGACGAAATCGGCCAATGGTGTTTCATCACCGAGGACGAACGGCTCGCGATCATGGCCGAACTCACGGATCGGCTCTCAAATGCGCTGGCTGAAAAGGCGGCTAAGGCTCAGTAGCCCGCGATGCTCAGGATGAAGCGGGTGGAGACAAGCAGCAAAAAGAAGCCGAAGGCGCGCTCCAGCATGCGCTTTGGCATGGCGTGGGCGAGCCTGACGCCTATTGGCGCGGTCCACACGCTCACCGGCGCGAACAGAGCAAGGCCGATCAGCGACACATAGCCGACAGAGCCCGGCGGAAGCCCCTCATGCGACCAGCCTGCGATCATCAGGCCAATGGCGCCGGGGATGGAGATCAGCACCCCCATGCCCGCCGATGTCGACACCGCCTGATGGATTGGCCGGTTGTAGAAGGTCATGAACATCGAGGAGAGCTGTCCGCCACCAATGCCCATCAGCGCCGACAGAACGCCGATGATGAGGCCATAGACCTTCATGAGCGGCCCGGCGGGCAGATCATCGCCAAGGCGCCATGAAAAATCGCCCAGCAAGCGCGCGGCGCTCAGGCCGGCTACGAAGACGAAGACCAGCTTGAAGACGATCGGTGAGGCGAAACTCGCCAGATATGCCCCGACGATCACGCCCACAACGGTGGGAACCGCCCATGCCCGCAGGATGGTCATGTCCACGCCGCCGCGCGCCTTGTGCGCTGTGTAAGACCGGATGGATGTCGGGATGATGATGGCGAGCGAGGTGCCGACCGACAGGGGGGTGCTCACGGCGTCAGGGACGCCCAGAAACAGGAAGAGATCATGCAGCACGGGGACGATGACCGCCCCGCCGCCAACGCCAAACACGCCAGCCAGAACGCCCGTCAGGGCGCCTGCGGCTACAAGCGAAACAGCGAAAATGGCGAGATCGCCGAAGGACAAAGCTGCGAACATGGGACGCTTCCGATGGGATGATCCGTTGTGCGCTCAAGCTGGCGCAGGCGCAATGGGGAAGGCGCGCGGGTGCGGAGAAAATTCGCTTATGCCGCAGCGACCGCAGGGCGCACCAGCCGCACGGCGTCGCGCAGCACCTGCGCGTTGGCGCCGCGCTTGACGCCCTCGGTGGCGAGGTGTCGGCGCCAGGCGCGGGCGCCGGGCATGCCGACGAAGAGGCCCAGCATATGGCGCGTCATATCGGCAAGGCGGAACCCCTCCGCCAGCCGCGCCTCCACATAGGGCAGATAGGCCTCGATCAGTTCGAAAGTGGAACCCAGAGGCGCGGGCTCGCCAAAGAGCTCGGGGTCGACACGCAGCAGAAGATCGGTGTCGTGATAGGCGGCGCGGCCAATCATCACCCCGTCGACATGGTCCAGATGTTCGCGCGCGGCCTCAATGGTGGCGACGCCGCCATTGAGGGCGATGGGGATTTGCGGAAAGGCCCGGCGCAACTCGTAGACCAGCGGATAATCAAGCGGCGGCACGTCGCGGTTTTCCTTCGGAGACAGACCCTTGAGCCAGGCCTTGCGCGCATGGACGATAAGCGCGTCGGCGCCTGCGTCGATGACGCTTTGCGCCATGGCCCAGAGGGCTTCGCGCGGATCTTGATCATCAACCCCGATGCGGCACTTCACCGTCACTGGCACGCGCACGACGGCCTTCATGGCCGCGACACCCTCGCCAACAAGCTTCGGCTCGCGCATCAAGCAGGCCCCGAAGGCGCCGTTCTGCACCCGGTCGGAGGGACAGCCGCAATTCAGGTTGACCTCGTCATAGCCAAGATCGACGCAGATCTTTGCGGACTCCGCGAGCTTTGCGGGCTCGGAACCCCCAAGCTGCACCGCCACCGGATGCTCGGCATCATCAAACCCCAGCAACCGCGCCCGATCGCCAAAGATGACGGCGCCGGTCGTGACCATCTCCGTATAGAGCAGCGCACGCCGCGTCATAAGACGATGCAGCGAACGGCAGTGTCTATCGGTCCAGTCCATCATCGGGGCGACGGAGAATGTCCATGGGTTATGCAAGGTTAGAGGGCTCCGGGACGAGGGGTGTGGCGAGAGACGCCATATGGAAAAGGTTTTTACAGGTTATCTGCGCGCAATGGAAATGCGCGAAAACGCAGGCGGACAGCCCCTTCAAACTCAACGCGCCAGCAATGAACGGCCCCGCCCAAGATCTTGAAAAAAATATGATATTTGACGCCGATCAAAGACAATTATGCTGCGATGCGCGATAAGGGCGTCGAACTACCAACCGCATATGAGGAGTTGGCCATGAAATCCCTCGTCAAGACATCGCTCGCCTTCGCAGCAGGCGCGCTTGTGACAGTCGCCGCCATGCAGCTTTCGCCAAGCCCCGCCATATCGCAGGGCGCAGGCCTCGCGCCGGTCCCGCCGCAATGCACGGGTTCACGGATGCAAGTGCCCACGGCGCGCGGGCTTGAGTGGAAACAGCTGGTGGTCTGCCCGCAGGACTGACCCGCAACAATCGCAGCGTCTGGCGGGGCGACCCGCCGGACGCCTTTGCGATGAAAGCATAGCCATGAACGCATCCAACGCCGAACGCTCCGAACCGGCGCCCGCCGCTTCAGAAGTAACGCCGGAGTGCCTCGAATTTCTGGCGGAGCAGATCTGGAGTATGCGCGAGCTTGTTGACAGCCTGCGCCAGCGCGCGGACTCGACGGACTATCGCATCGCAGTCGAGGAGCTGCGCTTTGCGACAGAATCCATCGAACGCGCCTACAAGGACCTGCATTGCTTCGTCCAGGATCAGGAAGACTAACGCACCAAACTTGGGAGACCGCATGCGACGAGCACTGTGCGCGGCCGCTCTCGCCGCATGCCTCACCACAACCGCCAGCACTCAGGAATCGGGGTTCGCGCAGAGACCCGATGGCGGTGCGCCCTCCGTCGGCGCGCTCAGCGATATGATGATTTCGATCCTGCATCGTCACGCCATTCTGGGGATGGCGGGAGCGAGCGAAAAATGGCTACTGGCGGAATATGAAGCGCGGCAATTGCGGGTCCGTTTCATGGAAGCGGCGCAGGTCTATCGCAACATTCCCATCGAAACGGTCTCCGCTGCGACCCGGGCGCTGGATGATCTGACGGAAGCAATCACCGCAAAGAACAAAGCGCAATTTACACCGCGTTTTCTGGAGCTGACACGCACCTGTAATGCTTGCCACGCTTCTGCCGGCATCGGTTTCGTGGTGATAGAAACGCCGCGCACAATCCCGTTCACCAACCAGTCTTTCGCGCCTGCGCCCAAATAGTCAGGCGACGACTTTGATTCAGCGCAAGGCGAATCTGCGCCACAAATTCAATGGTGTGCGCACAGTCTGGAAAGGATGGGAAAAATGGCCATCAAGGATCTCTTGCTACATATCGACACCACCGATCGCGGCGTGGGCGTGGGAGATTTTGCGCTATCGCTGGCGACCGAAATGGGCGCGCATCTGACTGCGGCAGGGGTCGTACTCGAAATCGTGCCGCCTGCATCCTTCATGGGTGAATACCCCTACGACATCATGGCGGAAGCCATAGAGCAGGCGCGACAGGCGGCTGAGCAGAGCTATCAGCGCATCGCAGCGGCAGCGCCCGCGACGGTTCAGACTGAACTGGTCGTGATCCAGGCGATCGCCGGACAAGCGCGCGAGGACTTCGGGCGACTGGCGCGGCATTTCGACCTTTCAATCGTCGGCCAGGGCGGTGAAGAAGGCGGCGGCGATGATGAGCTGATGGCGGAAGGCGCCCTCTTCGCATCCGGCAAGCCAGTGTTCATCGTGCCCAACATTCACAAGGGCCCGGCGAAGCTCGGCAAGGCCATGGTGTGCTGGGACGGCGGGATCAATTCCGCCCGCGCCATAGCCGGCTCAATCGACTTGCTGAAGCGCGCTGGCAAGGTCGAGGTGGTGACCATCGCAGGGCGGAACGCGCCGCATGATGAGCTGCCCGGCTTCAACATCACGCGCCATCTGATCCGCCACGGAATTTCCGCCACCCTGAAAAAACTCCCCGCAGCGCAGGACGTCGGCGAGACCTTGCTTTCCTATGCGGCGGACAGCGGAGCAGATTTCATGGTGATGGGCGCTTACGGTCACTCCCGCCTGCGCGAGTTCGTGCTCGGCGGCACGACCCGCACCATCCTGAATTCCATGACCATTCCGGTGCTTATGGCGCACTGACTTATTGGCCCTCCTGCGGACCAGAACCCGCAGGAGGTTTTTGTTGTAACGTGCAATTGATCGGTACTTCACCTATGGTCTAAGCGCGCATTTCCTGAACGGCGCTTGTATTTCCCGCATGGACGCTTAGCTTCGCAATCCAGCAAAAGGCTGGAACGGGAGGAATGGCAGGCGTGGCGGAGGACTTCATCCTCGAAACACAGGGGCTCACCAAGGAGTTCGCCGGATTCACGGCGGTGCGGGACGTGAACCTGCGCGTGCGCCGGGGCTCCATACATGCGCTCATTGGACCAAATGGCGCAGGCAAGACCACCTGCTTCAACCTTCTCACCAAGTTTCTGCAGCCGACCAGCGGCTCCATCGCCTACAACGGCCGCGACATCACCTCCATGGCGCCCGCCGATGTGGCGCGGCTGGGGCTCGTGCGCTCCTTCCAGATCTCTGCGGTCTTTCCGCATCTGACTGGAATGGAGAATGTGCGCGTGGCTTTGCAGCGCCAGCGCGGCGATAATTTCGATTTCTGGCGTTCCAAAAAGGCGCTGGACAATCTCAATGGTCGCGCCATGGCGCTGCTTGAAGATGTCGGCCTAACGGAATTTGCGCATATCGCGGCGGTGGAAATGCCCTATGGCCGCAAACGCGCTCTTGAGATTGCGACCACGTTGGCGCTCGACCCCGAAATGATGCTGCTCGATGAGCCAATGGCCGGCATGGGCCATGAGGATATCGAGAAAGTGGTGGAGCTGATCCGCCGCGTTTCGGTGAACCGCACGGTGCTTATGGTCGAGCATAATCTGAATGTGGTGTCGAACCTGTCGGATACGATCACCGTACTGACACGCGGGCAAATTCTGGCCGAAGGCGATTACGCAACCGTCTCGGCTAACCCCGATGTGCAGCAAGCCTATCTGGGGGTAAGCCATGGATGAGGCGCGCGTGCTGCTGGATGTGAAAAATCTGCAGGCTTGGTATGGCGAAAGCCACATTCTCCACGGCGTTGATTTTTCGGTGCGTGAAGGGGAAGTCGTGACCCTGCTTGGCCGCAACGGCGCCGGTAAGACCACCACCCTGAAATCCATCATGGGCATGATCGGCAAGCGCACCGGCTCGGTGCAGTTCGACGGCCATGAGACCATCGGCCTCAGCTCCGACCGCATCGCACATCTGGGCCTCGCTATTTGCCCAGAGGAACGGGGCATATTCGCAAGCCTGAATGTGCTTGAGAATCTGATGCTACCCCCGCAGGTGCGGCCGGGTGGATTGCCCGTGGAGCAGATTTTCGGACTGTTCCCGAATTTGAAGGAACGTATCTCCAGCCAGGGCACGAAACTTTCTGGCGGCGAACAGCAAATGCTCGCCATCGGCCGCATCCTGCGCACCGGCGCGCGCCTTCTCATGCTCGACGAGCCGACCGAAGGCCTCGCGCCTGTCATCATCCAGCAGATCGGACATACGATCGCACGGCTCAAGCAACAGGGCTTCACCATTCTTCTGGTGGAGCAAAACTTCCGTTTCGCCTCGACCGTGGCGGATCGTTTCTATGTGATGGAGCACGGTCGCATCATAGACGCTTTCGCCAACGTCGATCTCACCGCCAATATGAATAAGCTGCACGATTATCTGGGTGTTTGACCTTCAGGGAGTAGAAAGATGAAAACATCGGTTTCAACCTTTGCGCTCATGGCCGCGCTGGCCCTGCCGGGCGCAGCCTTCGCGCAGGACAAGAACGTCAAAATTGGCGTGCTCGACGATATGTCAGGCGTCTATGCCGACGTCGGCGGACAAGGCTCCATCCTCGCCGCCCAGATGGCGATCGAAGATTCAGGCATGGCAGCCAAGGGCTGGAAGGTCGACCTGATCTCCGCCGACCACCAGAACAAGGCCGATGTGGGCGTCAACATTTCCCGCCAGTGGATCGATCAGGAAAAGGTCGATGGCATCTTCGGCGTGCTGACCTCCAGCGTCGCGCTTGCGGTCAACGGCGTCGCCAAGGAAAAGAACATCGTCTATATGAACTCGGGCGCGGCTGCCTCCGACCTCACAAATTCGGCCTGTTCGCCCAACACCATCCACTGGACCTATGACACCTACCTGCTCGCCAACGGCACCGGCAAAGCGGTGGTGAAGAGCGGTGGCGACAGCTGGTTCTTCGTCACAGCGGACTACGCCTTCGGCCAGGCGCTGGAGCGCGACACGACCGACGTGATCAAGGCCAATGGCGGCAAGGTGCTGGGCTCCGTGCGCCACCCCCTCAACAGCGCGGACTTCTCGTCCTTCCTTTTGCAAGCGCAGGCCTCGAAGGCGAAGATCATCGGCCTCGCCAATGCGGGCGGCGATACGACCAACGCCATCAAGCAGGCTTCCGAATTCGGCATCACCAGCGGCGGCCAGAAGCTCGCAGCGCTGCTGCTCTTTTCCTCGGATGTGCATTCGCTTGGCCTGAAGATGGCGCAAGGCCTGCAATTCACCGAGACCTTCTACTGGGATCTCAACGACGGCACCCGCGCCTTTTCCAAGCGCTTCTCCGAGCGCATGAAGAACAAGAACCAGCCGACCATGGTGCAGGCTGGCATCTACGCCTCGATCATCCACTATATGAAAGCCCTCGACGCGAATGGCTCCAACCCGCATGACGGCGTGAAGATGGTGGACAAGATGAAATCCATGCCGACGGACGACCCGCTCTTCGGCAAGGGCGAGATTCAGCCAAACGGCCGCAAGGTCCATCCGGGCTACCTCTTCGAGGTGAAGAAGCCCGAAGAGTCAAAGTATCCGTGGGATTATTACAAGCTTGTCGCCACGATCCCGGCGAATGAAGCCTTCACGCCGCTCGACAAGAGCACCTGTTCGCTGCTGAAGAAGTAAGACAAGCCGCCCCCTCCCGCGAGGGGGCGGACATTCCCCCCGGGACCGCATTCCGATGTTCAACATCAGCACGCAAGCGCTCTTCGCCCAGCTTCTGGTGGGCCTGATCAATGGATCTTTCTATGCCCTGCTGAGCCTCGGGCTCGCGGTCATTTTCGGAATGTTGAACATCATCAATTTCGCCCACGGGGCGCTCTATATGATGGGCGCCTTCTGCGCCTATTTCCTGCTGAATGTGCTGGGGATCAACTACTGGATGGCGCTTATCCTCGCGCCGCTTCTGATCGGCGTTCTGGGCGCCGTGCTCGAGCGCACCATGCTGCAGCGCCTTGCGGGGCTAGACCATCTCTATGGCCTGCTGCTGACCTTCGGCCTTGCACTGATCATTCAGGGCCTTTTCCAGAACTATTTCGGCTCGTCGGGCCTGCCCTATGCAATTCCCCAACAACTGACGGGCGGTCAGAACCTCGGCTTCATGTTCCTGCCGAACTATCGGGCCTGGGTGGTGATTTTCTCACTGACGGTCTGCCTCGCGACCTGGTACGCCATCGAAAAGACCAAGCTCGGCGCCTATCTGCGTGCTGCGACAGAAAACCCGACGCTGGTCCGCGCTTTCGGGATCAATGTGCCGCGCATGATCACGCTGACCTATGGCTTTGGCGTGGGGCTGGCGGCGCTGGCGGGCGTGCTATCGGCGCCGATTAATCAGGTCCGCCCGCTCATGGGCGCGGATCTCATCATCGTCGTCTTTGCGGTCGTCGTGATCGGCGGCATGGGCTCGATCATGGGCTCCATCGTGACCGGGTTTGCGCTGGGCATTCTCGAGGGCCTGACCAAGTATTTTTATCCAGAGGCCTCCAATACGGTGGTCTTCGTCATCATGGCGATCGTGCTCACGGTCAAGCCCAACGGCCTGTTCGGGAGAGCGTGACATGACGACTGCGCCTGACAAGACCCATTCCGCAGCATCGCCCATACGCAACGAATCTACGGTGATCATGGCGATGGTCGCTGTGCTGGCGGTTTTGCCGCTGGTGGGCGTCTATCCCTATTTCGTTATGCAGGCGCTCTGTTTTGCGCTCTTCGCCTGCGCCTTCAACCTTCTGATCGGCTTTGTGGGCCTGCTCTCCTTCGGCCACGCCATGTTTCTTGGCACGGCGGGCTACGCCAGCGCCCATGCAGCCAAGGTCTGGGGCCTCCCGCCGGAATTGTGCATTATCTTCGGGACATTGGCGGCGGGAGCTATGGGCCTGATCGTCGGACTGATCGCCATTCGCCGGCAGGGAATCTACTTCTCGATGACCACCCTCGCCCTGGCGCAGATGATTTACTTCTTCTACCTCCAAGCCAAATTCACCCATGGCGAAGATGGCATTCAGGGCGTTCCGCAGGGATTCTTCCTCGGCTTTCTCGACATCTCGAAGCCGCTAGTGCTTTTCTATGTGGTGCTGGCGATTTTCGTCGCGGGCTTCATGTTGATCTATCGAACGATCAACTCGCCGTTCGGTGAGATCCTGAAAGCCATCCGCGAGAACGAGCCGCGCGCCATTTCTCTGGGCTATCGCACCGCCCGCTACAAACTGGCCGCCTTCATGCTGTCGGCTGCGCTGGCAGGCCTTGCGGGCGCCACCAAGGTGATCGTCTCGCAGAACGCCTCGCTGACAGATGTGCGCTGGGAAATGTCGGGCGAAGTCGTGCTGATGACGCTGGTGGGGGGGCTGGGGACCATTTTCGGCCCCGTCGTCGGCGCCTTCGTCATCATCGCCATGCAGCAATATCTCGCCGAGTTTGGCCAGTGGGTGCTGGTGATTCAGGGGGTGATCTTCGTGGCATGCGTGCTAGCCTTTCGCCGCGGCATCGTGGGCGAGCTCGCCAAGGTGCTGCGCCGCAATCTCTAATAAACA
>CANBVC010000089.1 GCA_947372795.1 Beijerinckiaceae bacterium | reverse complement strand
AGGTCTGAGCGCCGCGCCTCTCCCCATACGCTGGACGCTTACAAGCGCGACCTGCGACAATTTTTCCAGTTTCTCCGCGATCATCTGGGCGAGGCGCCCGACCTCGCGTGTTTTTCGGGGCTCGCGCCTTCGGATGTGCGCGCCTATATGGCGCGGCGCAGGGCGCAGGGTGTCGAAAGCCGCTCGCTTCTGCGCAGCCTTGCGGGCGTGCGCTCCTTCGCCCGGCATCTCGAGCGCGAAGGCAAGGGCAAGGCCTCGGCCCTGACCGCCGTGCGCACCCCCAAGATCGCACGTTCACTGCCAAAACCCCTTTCCGCCACAGCCGCCCGCACGGTGACGAGCACGCAAGCGCGTGAAGGCGAGGCCCGGCCAGCATGGGTGCTGGCGCGCGACGCGGCCGTGCTGAGCCTGCTCTATGGGGCGGGGCTGCGTATCTCAGAAGCTCTCTCGATCACCCGCGCGCAGGCGCCCTGCGGGACGGTGGACAGCGTGACCGTGCTCGGCAAGGGCCGCAAAATGCGGTCGGCGCCAGTCATCGCTCCAGTGCGGGCCGCCATCGACGCCTATCTGGAGCTGTGCCCCTACAAGGTCGGCCCCGATGGGCCGCTGTTCGTCGGCCAAAGAGGCGGCGCCCTTTCGCCCCGCATCATCCAGCTCGCCATGGAGCGCCTGCGCGGCGCGCTCGGCCTGCCCGATACAGCGACGCCCCATGCGCTGCGCCATTCCTTCGCCACGCATCTTCTGGCGCGGGGCGGCGATCTGCGCACCATTCAGGAATTGCTCGGTCATTCGTCGCTGGCGACGACGCAGATCTATACGGCGGTTGATTCGACGCGCCTGCTTGACGCCTGGCGCTCCGCCCATCCAAGGGCTCAGTGATCAGGCCACGCTTCCGCGCCGCGCGATGCGCCAGAGCGCGCGCAGGCGGCGCAGCAACGGACCGCGGCCACCAATCAATCCAGCCTCAATGAGGGCCGCGCGGATTTTCGCTTTTATGGGATCGACCTGCGCATGCGCCCAGACATGGGCGCGCACAAAGAGTTCGTAAAGCTTCTTGAACCATGGAATCGAAAGCAGCTTGTCCTTGCAGGCCGTAAATAGAAAGGCGACGAGGCCGAAGCGCAGGATTTCCGCGAAAAGGAAGGTTGCGCTCCCTGCAAACCATTGCTTTTGCGCGAAGAGCCAGAAGGAACCGAGCTTGATCGGTTCACTCGCCACCAACGGGATCAAAAAAATCGCCAGCGTCGGATAAGGCGAAAGCCTATCCATGAAATCGATGACCGCGCGTTTCACCCGCTCCAGCGGAAGGAGATCGAGAAAGGCGCGGATAAGCGGCGCCAAAGTGTCCCAGAGCCAAGACACCGCTAGAAAGCAGACCGCCAGAATGGTCCACAGAGTTCGTTTCAAGCGCAGCACCTGACCTCCACCAAGCCCGCACCAGCGAGCCTGCGCTATGCATGTGGACGTCCGAACCAACCCCGGCAAGGGGCGACCTAGCGCTTCTTCACGAACTCGGCGCGCAGGACGAGACCCTTGATGCCCTCATAGCGGCAATCGATCTCCTGCGGGTCGCCAGTCAAGCGAATCGACTTGATGACCGTGCCGCGGCGCAGGGTCTGTCCGGCGCCCTTGACGGCCAGATCCTTGATGAGGGTCACGGAATCGCCGTCGGCCAGCAGATTGCCGACGGAGTCACGCACCTCCACCGCATCCCCGGCGGCCTGCTTGGCCGCAAGTTCGCCAGCAGGAACCCACTCGCCGGTTTCTTCGTCATAGACGTAATCGTCATCGGCCATGGGTTTCAACTTCTCGATCAAATGTGGATAGCGCGCTTGTCGACGGCGAGGGCCGCCTCCTTCACTGCTTCCGACATGGTGGGGTGGGCGTGGCAGGTGCGGGCGAGATCTTCCGCCGAACCGCCGAATTCCATGAGCACTGCGGCTTCCCCGATTAATTCGCCGGCGCCATGGCCGAGGATATGAACGCCCAGCACGCGGTCGCTCGTCGCATCAGCCAGCACCTTCACGAAGCCATCCGCATGGCGCATGGCGCGAGCGCGGCCATTGGCGGTGAAGGGGAATTTGCCAACCTTGTAGTCAACGCCCGCCGCCTTCAGTTCTTCTTCGGTGCGACCGACAGAGGCGACCTCGGGGCTCGTATAGACGACGCCCGGAATGACGTCGTAATTCACATGGCCGTGCTGGCCCGCGAGGATTTCGGCGAGCGCCATGCCCTCGTCCTCGGCCTTGTGGGCGAGCATCGGCCCGCGCACGACGTCGCCGATGGCGTAGACGCCGTCCACGCTCGACTTGAAGTGATCGTCGATGATGATGCGGCCGCGCTCCATGGCGACGCCCACGGCCTCAAGGCCCAGACCCTCCGTATAGGGACGACGGCCTATGGCGATCAGCACCACATCGCCGTCGAGGGTCTGCGCATCGCCGCCAGCTGCGGGCTCCACGACGACCTTGGCGCCCTTGGCCCCACCGGTGACGCTGGCGACCTTGTGAGAGAGCATGAAGGTGAAGCCCTGCTTCTCCAATATGCGCTGGAACTGCTTGGCGACCTCCATATCCATGCCGGGCAGGATGCGGTCGAGATATTCAACGACGGTGACCTGCGCGCCAAGACGCGCCCAGACCGAACCAAGCTCAAGGCCAATGACGCCCGCGCCAACGACGACGAGCTTGCCGGGGACTTTCTCAAGCGTGAGCGCGCCGGTCGAGGACACGATGGTCTTCTCGTCCACCGTGACGCCCGGCAGGGGCGCGACGTCGGAACCCGTAGCGATGACGATGTTCTTAGCCTCAAGAGCGGTGACGCTTCCGTCTTCCGCCGTCACCGAAACCTTGCCCGGCGCGGTGATCGCGCCATGGCCAAAGAAGGCGTCGACCTTGTTCTTCTTCAACAGGAAGCCCACGCCGTTCACATTGGCGGCGACCGTATCGTCCTTGTGCTTCATCATGGCTGCCATATCGAGCTTCGGCTTGCCGATGGTGATGCCGAGGGCCGGGAAATCATGCGCCGCGGTCTCGAACATTTCAGAAGCGTGCAGCAGCGCCTTGGATGGGATGCAGCCGATATTGAGGCAAGTGCCGCCATGGGTCTTGCGCTTCTCGACGACGGCCACCTTCATGCCAAGCTGGGCCGCGCGAATGGCGCAGACATAACCGCCAGGACCAGTTCCGATGACAATGAGATCGTAAGACATGGGGATCGCTTTCAAGTTCGGATGGGTTCAGCCGCGCCGCTGAAAAGCGCTTTAGCGCGGCCGGGAAGGCAATGGGAACAGGGACGGAAGCCCGCAGTAAGCGCGCTTGCTTCATCGGCGAAGAACACCCGGTTCTTCTGGTAGGAGCCGCGCGCCAGAAAACGCGCGGCCGTCCTGCAATCGAGGCGCCCGTAGATCTTGTTGCGGCGATGGCCGCCAAAAGTCCCGGGCGCGGGTGATCGATAAGATCGTCCGTCAGGGCCGGTGAGCGTGAAATGCTTCATGCCCACCAGCGCCGTCTTTTTTAGAGGTCGAGGACGAGACGCGCCGGATCTTCCAGCGCTTCCTTGACGCGCACGAGGAAGGTGACCGCTTCCTTGCCGTCGACGATGCGGTGATCGTAGGAAAGCGCAAGATACATCATCGGGCGCACTTCGATCTTGCCGCCGACGACCATCGGGCGGTCCTGAATCTTGTGCATCCCAAGAATGCCCGACTGAGGCGCATTCAGGATCGGCGTCGACATCAACGAACCATAGATGCCACCGTTGGTGATCGTGAACGTGCCGCCCTGCATCTCTTCGAGCTTCAGCGAGCCTTCGCGGGCGCGCTTGCCGAAGTTAGCGATGGACTTCTCGATCTGTGCGAGACCCATGCGATCCGCGTCGCGCACGACGGGAACGACGAGACCCTTCTCGGTGCCGACCGCGATGCCGAGATGATAGTAGTCTTTATAGACGAGATCCGTGCCGTCGATCTCGGCGTTGACGGCGGGAACGTCCTTGAGGGCCTGGGTGCAGGCCTTCACGAAAAAGCTCATGAAGCCGAGCTTGGCGCCATGCTTCTTCTCGAAGATATCCTTGTAGCGCGCGCGCAGCGCCATCACTTCCGTCATGTCGACCTCGTTGAAGGTCGTGAGCATGGCGGCGGTGTTCTGCGCATCCTTGAGGCGGCGCGCAATGGTCTGGCGTAGCTTGCTCATGCGCACGCGCTCTTCGCGCGAAGCATCATCGGTCGAGGACGGAACGCGGGCGACGACCGGAGCGATCGGGGTCGGCGCAGCGACGGAGCCAGCGGCCACGGCGGCGAGCACATCGCCCTTGAGCACCTGACCGCGCTTGCCCGAACCCGCAATGGCGTCGGTCGACATATTATTGTCTGCGGCGATCTTCGCGGCGGCGGGCGCAGGCGGCATGGCGGCGGGAGCCGCCTTGGGAGCAGGCGCGGGCGCAGGAGCCGGGACGGCGGCGGCGGGAGCAGCAGCGGCGCCAACGCCAGCTGCGATTTGGCCTAGCAGGCCGCCGGGGGCGACGGTCTCGCCATCCTTGGCGACGATTTCAGTCAGCACACCGGATGCGGGCGCATTGACCTCGATGGTGACCTTATCGGTCTCCAGCTCAACCAAAGGCTCGTCGGCCTTCACGGTATCGCCAGCCTTCTTGTACCAGCGGCCGATGGTGGCCTCAGAGACGGATTCGCCCAGGGTGGGCACGCGAATTTCAGTAGCCATGCATCACCTCCGCGCCAGGCGCGGCCTTTCGATTATGGTTGGGGGAGCCTGCGCCGCTCAAGCGGCGAAGGCCTCGTCGAGGAACGCCTTGAGCTGGGCGAGATGTTTGGACATGAGACCGGTCGCTGTCGCTGCGGAGGCCGGACGGCCCACATAGCGCGCGCGCTTCGCCTTGCCGCTGACCTGCGCGAGCACCCATTCGAGATAGGGCTCGACAAAGGCCCAGGCGCCCATATTCTTGGGCTCTTCCTGGCACCAGACCACGTCCGCCTTTTTGAAGCGCGAGAGTTCTGCGACCAGAGCCTTGAGCGGGAAGGGATAGAGCTGTTCGACACGCAGCAGGTAGACATCGTCCAGCCCGCGCTTCTCGCGCTCTTCATAGAGATCGTAATAGACCTTGCCCGTGCAAAGGATGACACGACGGATCTTGTCGTCCTTCACCAGTTTGATCTTCTCGCCCTTCAGATATTCAGCGTCATCCCACAGAAGGCGGTGGAACGTTGAGCCCGTCGCCATTTCGCTCATCGTCGAGACAGCGCGCTTATGGCGCAGCAACGACTTCGGCGTCATGAGAATGAGCGGCTTGCGGATATCGCGTTTGATCTGACGCCGCAGGATGTGGAAGTAGTTCGCCGGCGTCGAGCAGTTGGCGACCTGCATGTTGTCCTCAGCGCAGAGCTGGAGATAACGCTCCAGACGCGCAGAAGAATGTTCAGGCCCCTGCCCTTCGTAGCCATGCGGCAGAAGGCAGACGAGACCGGACATGCGCAACCACTTGCGCTCGCCCGACGAGATGAACTGATCGAACAGAACCTGCGCGCCATTGGCGAAGTCGCCGAACTGGGCTTCCCACATGACGAGCGAATCAGGCTCGGCCAGCGTGTAGCCATATTCGAAGCCAAGCACGGCTTCTTCCGAGAGCATCGAATTGATGACCTCGTAACGAGCCTGCCCGTCGCGAATGTTGTTCAGCGGAACATAGCGCGCTTCAGTCTCCTGATCGATCAGCACTGAATGACGCTGCGAGAAGGTGCCGCGCTCACAATCCTGACCGGAGAGACGCACGCGATGATCGTCGTCGACCAGCGTGCCGAAGGCCATCGCCTCAGCCATGGCCCAATCGAAGCCTTCGCCGGTATCAACCATCTTGCGGCGACCATCGAGGAAGCGCTGGATGGTCTTGTGGACGTTGAAGCCTTCGGGAACCGAAGAGAGCTTGGCCCCAATCGCTTTGAGCTTCGCCATGTCGACGCCGGTCTGGCCGTGACGCGGATCGTCAGCCATTTCGCTTGCGGCGGCGCGCATCCCCGACCAGCGACCGTCGAGCCAGTCGGCCTTGTTGGGCTTATAGGCGAGACCAGCTTCGGCCTCAGCGTCGAGACGTGCGCGCCAGTCAGCGCGCAGCTTGTCGACCTCGCCCTGCGTGACAACGCCTTCGGCGACAAGCTTCTCGGAATAGATTTCGAGCGTCGACTTGTGCGCGCGGATTTTCTTGTACATCAGCGGCTGGGTGAAGCTCGGCTCATCGCCCTCGTTATGGCCGTAGCGGCGATAGCAGAACATGTCGATGACGACAGGCTTGTGGAACCGCTGCCGGAATTCGATGGCGATCTTGGCGGCGTAGACGACCGCTTCGGGATCGTCGCCATTCACGTGAATGATCGGCGCCTCGATCATCTTCGCCACATCGGAAGGATAAGGCGAGGAGCGCGAATAACGCGGATAGGTGGTGAAACCGATCTGGTTGTTGATGATGAAATGCAGCGAGCCGCCGGTGCGATGCCCCTTGAGGCCCGAGAGGCCGAAACATTCCGCCACGACGCCCTGACCCGCAAAGGCGGCGTCGCCATGGATCAGCAGCGGCACGACTTCCGTGCGCTCAACCGAATCGCCACGCTGGTCCTGCTTGGCGCGCACCTTGCCGAGCACCACCGGATCGGAAATCTCCAGATGCGAGGGATTGGCGACAAGGGACAGATGGACGGGCTTGCCGTCGAACTCACGGTCGGAAGAGGCGCCGAGGTGATATTTCACGTCGCCCGAACCTTCGACCTCGTCAGGGGCGAAGGAGCCGCCCTTGAATTCGTGGAAGATGGCGCGATGGGGCTTGCTCATGACCTGAGCGAGCACGTTGAGGCGGCCACGATGGGCCATGCCCAGCACGATCTCCTTCACGCCAAGCGCACCGCCGCGCTTGATGATCTGCTCAAGCGCCGGGATCATGGACTCGCCGCCATCAAGGCCGAAGCGCTTGGTGCCGGTGAAGCGCAGATCGCAGAAACGCTCGAAGCCTTCAGCCTCGACCAGCTTCGTCAGGATGGCGCGCTTGCCCTCGCGGGTGAACTCGATCGTCTTGTCCGGCCCCTCGATGCGCGCCTGCATCCAGCCCTTCTCGGCCGGATCGGACATATGCATGAATTCGAAGCCGATGGTGTCGCAATAGGTGCGGCGCAGAATGGCGATCATCTCAGGGACGGTCGCGTATTCAAGCCCAAGCACATTGTCGATGAAGATCTTGCGATCGTTATCCTCAGGACCGAAACCGTAGCTCGAAGGCTGCAGCTCCTCGTGGTCCTTGCGCGCGTCGATCCCCAGCGGATCAAGTTTGGCGTTGAGATGGCCGCGCATGCGGAAAGCGCGGATCATCATCAGCGCACGCACGCTGTCGCGGGTGGCGCGTTCGATATCGGCGGAGGAGACCGGGGCGCCATTCGCCTGGCCCTTGGCCTTCAGCTTGTCGCCGACAGCCTTCTCCACATCGCCCCAATTTCCATCAAGGGCTGAGATCATGTCGTTGCGGGGCGTGAGGGGCCAGTTGGCCTTCTCCCATGACGGGCCCTGCGCGTTGAGCGCGACGGTCGCCGGATCGTCTTTCAGAGCAGCGAAGAATTCAGCCCATACAGCGTCGACGCTGGACGGGTCCTTCTCATAGCGCGCCTGAAGCTCCTCGATATAGGCTGCGTTCGCGCCATAGAGGAAGGAAGTCTGAAGCAGCGACTGGTTCAGTTCTTGTCGCGACATTTCACGCCTCTTTTTTGAATCCGCCCTTGGAAGGGTTGCGACGCGAAGGCCGCGAAGAGACCCCCGGGCGAACCCGGGGGGTTATGGTTCAGTGGCCCTTGAGCACTTCGACAAGGGTCTTGCCGAGACGCGCAGGCGAAGGCGAAACGCGGATGCCCGCGGATTCCATAGCGGCGATCTTGTCTTCAGCGCCGCCCTTGCCGCCGGAGATGATGGCGCCAGCATGGCCCATGCGACGGCCAGGAGGAGCCGTGCGGCCCGCGATGAAGCCGACCATAGGCTTCTTGCGGCCACGCTTGGCTTCGTCCTTGAGGAACTGCGCCGCATCTTCTTCCGCCGAGCCGCCGATTTCGCCGATCATGACGATGGACAGGGTGTGCGGGTCGGCGAGGAACATCTCGAGCACGTCGATGAACTCTGTGCCCTTGACGGGGTCGCCGCCGATGCCGACGGCCGTCGTCTGGCCGAGGCCTTCCTGCGTGGTCTGGAACACAGCCTCATAGGTCAACGTGCCAGAGCGCGACACGATGCCGACATTGCCGGGCTTGAAGATATTGGCGGGCATGATGCCGATCTTCGACTCGCCGGCAGTGACGATGCCCGGGCAGTTGGGGCCGAGCAGGCGCGACTTCGAACCAGCGAGCGCACGCTTCACGCGCACCATGTCAAGCACCGGAATGCCCTCGGTGATGCAGACGATGAGCGGGATCTCGGCGTCGATGGCCTCGCAGATGGAATCGGCTGCGAATGGCGGGGGCACATAGACCACAGAGGCGGTGGCGCCGGTGGCGTCGCGCGCTTCAGCAACCGTATCGAAAACCGGCAGGCCGATATGGGTCGAGCCACCCTTGCCCGGCGTCACGCCGCCTACCATCTTGGTCCCGTAAGCGATGGCCTGTTCGGAGTGGAACGTGCCGGTCTTGCCGGTGAAGCCCTGGCAGATGACCTTGGTGTTCTTGTCGATCATGACAGACATTATGCTGCCTCCTTGACGGCCTTGACGATCTTTTGAGCGGCGTCGTCGAGGTCATCCGCAGGGATGACGTTGAGGCCGGAGCTGCGAATGATCTGCTTGCCTTCCTCGACATTCGTGCCTTCGAGGCGGACGACGAGCGGAACCTGAAGACCGACAGCCTTCACCGCGGCGAGCACGCCGCGCGCGATGACGTCGCACTTCATGATGCCGCCGAAGATGTTGACGAGGATGCCCTTCACGCTCGGATCCGAGGTGATGATCTGGAAAGCCGCCGTCACCTTCTCTTCGGTGGCGCCGCCACCGACGTCCAGGAAGTTGGCGGGCGATTCGCCGTAGAGCTTGATGATGTCGAGGGTCGCCATTGCGAGGCCCGCGCCATTGACCATGCAGCCGATCGAGCCTTCCAGCGCAATATAGGCGAGGTCATGCTTCGAGGCTTCGATCTCCTTGGCGTCTTCTTCGGACTCGTCGCGCAGCGCCATGATCTCGGGATGACGATAGAGCGAGTTCGAATCAAAGGAGATCTTCGCGTCGAGGCACTTGAGCTGGCCCTGGGGGGTCACGATCAGCGGGTTGATCTCCAGCATCGCCATGTCCTTGGCGACGAAGGCCGTATAGAGCTGGTTGACCAGCTTGGCCGCCTGCTTGGCGAGATCGCCGGTCAGGCCGAGGGCCTTGGCGACGGTACGGCCGTGGTGCGGCATGACGCCGGTCGCAGGGTCGACCGAGAAAGTGTGGATCTTCTCAGGCGTGCTGTGGGCGACTTCCTCGATGTCCATGCCGCCTTCGGTCGAGACGACGAAAGCGACGCGCGAGGTTTCACGATCGACGAGAGCGGAGAGATAGAACTCCTTCTCGATGTCGGAGCCGTCTTCCACATAGATGCGGTTGACCTGCTTGCCTGCAGGGCCGGTCTGGATCGTGACCAGAGTGTTGCCGAGCATCTGCTGAACGAAGGTCTTCACCTCCTCCACAGACTTGGCGAGACGCACGCCGCCCTTTTCGCCTGCAGCAGCTTCCTTGAACTTGCCCTTGCCGCGACCGCCAGCATGGATCTGCGATTTGACGACCCAAAGCGGACCGCCGAGTTCATTGGCTGCGGCTTCCGCCTGCGCCACTTCAAAAACCGGCACGCCGCGGGAGACGGGAACGCCGAACTCCTTCAGGACCGCCTTGGCTTGATACTCATGAATGTTCATCGAGCGTCTCTCTGGTCAGCCGGCTCGCGGTCCGGTCTTGATCATGCGTGAGGACGGGGCCGCAGCGTGGCGCGGCCCCGAAGCGATGCCAATCAGGCGAAAGCCGGATTGATGGTCTTGCAGGCGTCGACCAGGCTCTTCACCGAAGCGACAGACGTGGCGAACATCTTCTGCTCGTCCGCATCGAGGGTGATCTCGACGATCTTTTCGACGCCATTGGCGCCAAGGATCACGGGCACGCCTACATACATGCCGTTTACGCCATATTCGCCATCAAGGTAGGCGGCGCAGGGCAGAACGCGGCGCTGGTCCTTGAGATAGGACTCGGCCATGGCGATGGCGGAGGACGCGGGAGCGTAGAAGGCTGAGCCGGTCTTCAGGAGGTTGACGATCTCGCCGCCGCCGCCGCGGGTGCGCTTCACGATGGCGTCGATGCGGTCCTGCGTGGTCCAGCCCATCTTGACGAGGTCGGGGAGCGGGATGCCGGCCACGGTGGAGTAACGAACGGAGGGAACCATGTCGTCGCCATGGCCGCCGAGTACGAAGGCGGTGACGTCCTGCACCGAGACCTTGAACTCGTCAGCGAGGAAGTAGCGGAAGCGGGCGGAGTCGAGCACGCCAGCCATGCCGACCACCTTGGTGGCGGGAAGGCCACAAGCCTTCTGGAGAGCCCAGACCATCGCGTCGAGCGGGTTGGTGATGCAGATCACGAAAGCGTCGGGGGCGTACTGCTTGATGCCCGCGCCAACGGATTCCATGACCTTGAGATTGATGCCGAGAAGATCGTCGCGGCTCATGCCAGGCTTGCGGGGCACGCCGGCGGTCACGATGATCACATCCGCGCCCGCAATGGCCTCGTAGCTGGAGGCGCCGCTGAGATGGGCGTCGAAGCCTTCGACGGGAGCCGCTTCGGCGAGATCGAGGGCCTTGCCCTGGGGAACGCCATCAGCGATGTCGAACAGCACCACGTCGCCGAGCTCCTTGAGGCCGGCGAGAAGAGCGAGGGTGCCGCCGATCTGGCCAGCTCCAATCAATGCAATCTTGTTACGCGCCATGAAAGACGTCCTCTCGTGTTCAAGTGGGGCGCTGCGCGCAGCAAGCCTCCCCTAGGGCGTGCGTTGTTTGACTCAGCCTGTCACGGCTGGCAAGTCACGACAAAGTCTAAGATAAAGGCAGCGCCTCGGCAGCATCAGCCGACATTGGCTCTCTAACGAGAATTATTGTTTATTTATCAGTGGCTTGTATCAAATCTCGTCACGTTCTGAAAAGCTTCAAAAAAAGAGTAACAAAAAACATATTTTGTTATTTGTCACCTATAATACGCCACTCCCAAGCGTCCGCCTTAAGGCTCGCAGCACCC
>CANBVC010000088.1 GCA_947372795.1 Beijerinckiaceae bacterium | reverse complement strand
TGGCTATTCAGCGGACTTGTTTATCCGCAGATATGGGAAGATCCGGTCGTTGACATGGATGCCCTTTCACTCTGCAGGTCGGACAATGTGATCGCCATCGCCTCGGGGGGCTGCAATGTGGCAAGCTATCTCATAGGCCAGCCTGCAAGCATCACAGCGGTCGATCTAAACGCCGCGCACGTTGCACTGGTCAAATTGAAGCTCACGGCGATTGCGCAAATGCCAAATGCTCGCGCGCTAAGGTGCTTCTTCGGCGGCGCCCCTGATGCGCAAAACGAAACCCTATACGATCAGCATCTGGCGCCGCACCTCGACACGGCGACACGCAATTACTGGGAAGAACGCAACGCTTTCGGCGTTCGGCGCATAGCGCAATTCTCGAAAGGCTTCTATCGCTACGGACTGCTCGGCGCCTTCATTGGCATAACGCATTTTATCGCAAGGCTACATGGGCGGGACTTAAGCCGAATGCTTGATGCGCGCAATCTGTCCGAGCAGAAAGCCGCTTACAATCAACATGTTGCACCCCTGTTTGAGAGCCGCCTGATCAGGTGGCTCGTGGGTCAACCAGCATCTCTTTACGGGCTCGGTATTCCCCCGGCGCAATACCGCACGCTAGCCAAGGATCATTCCGACGGGATGATTGGCGCGCTACGAACCCGCGTGGAGAAGCTAGCCTTCGGTTTCCCGTTCGCGGAAAATTATTTTGCCTGGCAGGCTTTCGGGCGCAGGTACTCTTCATCCGAGAAAGGGCCTCTTCCACCTTACCTGCAGGGCGAGAATCTAGATATCGTACGTGCGGGCGTCGATCACGTGCGCGTGCTGCAAACATCAATGACCACCCATCTCGCGCAGATGCCCGCCGCCAGCCTGGATTGTTACGTGCTACTGGACGCACAGGACTGGATGAACGACACGGATTTGAATGCGCTGTGGGCGCAGATCACCCGTACCTCGCGGCCCGGCGCTCGTGTGATTTTCCGAACGGCTGCGGATGAATTGCTTCTCCCGGGCCGCGTGATGCCTGAAATTCTTGACCAATGGCGACGTGACGATGCGCGCTCTGCAGCGCTACATTCGCGCGACCGCTCCGCGATTTATGGCGCATTTCATCTCTATGTGCTGAGGGAGACGCTCTCATGAGCGATGCCGCGCTACGCATGGATAGAATGTACGCGTGGCAGACTGGGGTCTACGACGCCACGCGCCGCCCATATCTCCTAGGGCGCGACCGTCTGATCGAATCTCTTGCTCCACCCAAGGACGGTCGCGTGCTGGAGATCGGCTGTGGAACCGCCCGCAACCTCATTCATGCAGCACGACGTTGGCCGCATGCCACTTTCTATGGATTTGATATTTCGCCAGTGATGCTGGAAAAAGCGCGACAAGAGATCAAACGAGCGGATCTTGAGGATTCCATCCGAGTAACGCTGGCGGATGCCGTAACTTTTCCCAGCAGGATCTTCGGAGAGGCCCCTTTCCAGCGGATCTATTTTTCCTACACGCTTTCAATGATTCCCGAGTGGGAAGAAGCGCTTGACCACGCGGCGGCGATGATTCCGAAAGGTGGGTGCCTGATGATCGCAGACTTCGGCGATCAACGAGATCTACCCTTGTTTTTCCGCAAGGCTCTCGGCGCATGGCTAGGACTTTTTGCAGTAACGCCGCGGGTGGAACTTGAAGCCGTGCTGAGAGCGACCGCCATTCGCCATGGTCTCCAATGCGACTTCGTCAGTCTTTATCGAGGCTACGCCTTCCTTGCTGCGCTTCGCCGTTGCGCTTGATGAAACACGAGGACGGACCTATGAAGGTCGACAAGCAGAAACAAAAGCCGCGTCGCGTCCGTACATTGTTCCTCTCAGATCTGCATCTGGGCACTCGTGGTTGCCAAGCCGAATCGATCCTCGATTTCCTCAAAGCTCATGAAGCCGATCAAATCTTTCTCGTGGGCGACATAGTCGACGGTTGGCGCCTGCGGCAATCGTGGTATTGGCCACAGGCGCATAATGATGTCGTGCAAAAATTGCTGCGCCAGTCGCGAAAAGGCGTGCGCGTAGTTTATGTTCCAGGCAACCACGACGAGTTCGCGAGAGATTATGTTGGCTCCACCTTCGGCGGAGTGGAAGTGCTAGAAGAGACGATCCACACCTGCGCGGACGGGCGCCGGATGCTAATCCTCCATGGTGACAAATTCGATACAGTGGTGCGCAACATGCGCTGGCTCGCACTCATCGGCGATCAGGCCTATGACTTTGCAATATGGCTGAACCACCACATCGCACGCATGCGCCGTTGGCTGGGGTTGCCGTACTGGTCATTCTCGCGCTGGAGTAAGGATAAAGTGAAGCGAGCCGTGAGCTTCATGACGGCCTTCGAAGATGCTGTGGCGCATGACGCCCGACGACACGGGGTAGATATCGTATTGTGCGGTCACATCCACAAGGCGGCCATCCGGCAAATCGGCGGGATTGAATATGTAAATACCGGTGACTGGGTCGAGTCCTGCACCGCAGTACTTGAGAATTTCGACGGTTCGCTTGAGATGTGCCACTGGCACGATAGGCAAGGCGAGATATCGAAGGCTCAAACTTGGAAAGCACAAGAGAAGCTAGCGGCCTGATCAGGCTTCTGCGTAAATCCCCGGCTGGAGAAAGCTGTCAGCGCCGTCTTCCAGCCAGTGGCTATGTCCAACCGCCCTACAAAAGTCCCTCTGAATATAGAGTCGCCGAGAGCCACCGGGCCTAAGTAATGGTTCATTAGACAAAATGACTTTTCCGAGAATGTACCACGCCACCCAGCAAAATACGCCGGAAGACGAATATGATAGCAAGCCGTGAAGGGCATGCCCTCGGAACTTAGGCCCATGTGACGGCTTACATGAACCGATCAACTCTTCCCGAAAGTCTCGTCGAACGAATAACCGGCCCCACGGACCGTTCGAATGGGATCCTTTTCACGTCCACGAACGATCGCTTTGCGTAGTCGACCAATATGAACATCCACAGTACGTTCATCGATCTCAGCTGACATGCCCCAGACTGCGTCGAGCAAACGCGCGCGGGGGAATACGCGACCCGGCTTTTCCATCAGATGTTCCAACAACTTGAACTCGGTTGGGCCGAGATGGAGCTCACGTTCTCCTCGAAGTACGCGGCGGGTCACCTTGTCGAGCGTCAGATCGCCGATTTGTAACCGGTCCGCGATACGCTCGGGGCGCGAACGACGCAGTAGCGAGCGCACACGCGCCATCAATTCCGGCACTGAGAATGGCTTAACAACATAGTCGTCGGCGCCAATGGACAAGCCGCGTACTTTTTCGTTCTCTTCTCCGCGGGCTGTAAGCATGATGATTGGCAAATCGCGCATACTCTCTCGCCCACGCAACCGACGGCAAATCTCGAAGCCGGAAACACCTGGTAGCATCCAGTCGAGAATGACGAGGTCCGGGGTGACCTCGGAAAGAATAATTTCCGCTTCGTCTCCCCGTTCGGCGCGGCTGACCGCATAACCCTCAGCTTCAAGATTATATGATAACAAGAGAGCGAGAGACGCGTCGTCCTCGACCACCAAAATATGGGGTTCCGATGACTTGCGGCTGGGAGTACGGATAATGGTTTCGTTTTCTATCGGCATAATGTGTCAACAATCCATTACTGGTTTCCGAACATCGATTTCGGCCTATCAACGGGCAGCGTCTCACCGGTGACGATGTAATGGACGGTTTCAGCGATATTGGTCGCGTGGTCGCCGGCCCGTTCCACATTCTTTGAACAGAACAGCAGATGGGTGCAGGACGAAATATTGCGCGGATCTTCCATCATGAAGGTTAGAAGATCACGGAACACCGAGTCCTCTAGCGCGTCGATCTCGACATCGCGGCGCCAAACAGCGTCGGCTCTTTCGACATCGCGCTGACCATAGGCGTCCAGAACGTCCTTAAGTTGCATAGCAGCCAGTTCACCCATATGCCGCAAGCCTATCATCGCTCGGGGCAGCCGCTGGTCATTGGCTAGCGCCACGGTGCGCTTGGCGATATTCTTCGCCAGATCACCCACCCGCTCCAGATCGCCGGAGATCCGCATGGCCCCGACGATTTCCCGCAGGTCGACGCTGACCGGCTGACGCCGGGCGATAATGCGGACAGCCTCCTCCTCAACCTCCCGCTGAAGCAGATCGAGCCGAATGTCGGTGGCGATGATGGCGTTCGCTTCGTCCACGTTAAGACGGATCAGCGCTTCGATCGACTCGGATAGCATCTTTTCCGCAATCCCGCCCATTTCAGCGATCTTGCGGCCGAGCAATTCGAGCTCGCGGTCAAAGGCCCTGACAGTATGGTCCGTCATTTCATTCCTCCCGGTATCAGCCGAAGCGGCCGGTAATATAGTCTTGGGTGCGTTGCTGCGCGGGCGAAGTGAACATCTTGGTTGTTTCGTCGAACTCGATGAGCTCACCCAGATACATGAAAGCGGTCATGTCGGAGACGCGCGCCGCTTGCTGCATGTTATGGGTCACGATAGCGATCGTGTACTTGTCCGAGAGTTCATCGATCAACTCTTCTACCTTCGCGGTCGAGATCGGATCGAGCGCTGAACAAGGCTCGTCGAACAGGATGACCTCTGGCTTGATCGCGACCGTGCGGGCGATGCAAAGGCGCTGTTGCTGTCCGCCGGAAAGGCTGAGACCGCTGGCGTTCAGCTTGTCTTTCACCTCGTTCCAAAGGGCAGCGTCACGCAGGGCCTTTTCAACACGCCCGTTAAGTTCACTCTTGGGTAGCTTCTCGTAGAGGCGTATGCCGAAGGCGATGTTCTCATAGATCGTCATCGGGAATGGCGTAGGCTTCTGAAAGACCATGCCGATGCGCGCACGCAGAAGGTTCAGGTCCTGCTTCGGTGTCAAGATGTTCTCGCCATCGAGCAGCACCTCGCCTTCAGCCCTCTGATTGGGATAGAGGTCATACATCCGGTTGAGCACGCGCAATAACGTGGACTTGCCGCAACCAGATGGTCCTATGAAAGCCGTGACTTGATTGGTGCTAAGCGATAGGTTGATGTTCTTGAGCGAGGGCTTGGCGCCGCCATAATAGAAATAGAGATTTTTGATAGCGACCTTGACGTCGTCCTGAACGGCGCGGGTGGATTCCATGATGGACATATCGTTCATTTCGATTGTCTCCCGGCGGAGAGGCTGCGTGCGAGAATATTGAGCGCCAGCACAGCCATGGTTATAATGAGCGCGCCCGACCAGGCGAGCCGTTTCCAATTCGGGTCCGGATTGTTAATGAAGTTGTTAATGGTGACCGGCAGGTTCGCCATGGTCTTCAAGAGGTCGACGCTCCAGAACTGGTTTGACAGGGCTGTGAACAGCAGCGGGGCCGTTTCGCCGCTGATGCGCGCAACTGCGAGCAGCAAGCCTGTGATGAGACCAGTGCGCGCTGCCTGCCAAGTGATACGCTTGATCACGTGCGAACGCGGCATGCCGAGCGCCGCGGCAGCCTCGCGCAGCTGAATCGGCACCAGCAGCAACATGTCTTCTGTCGTGCGCACAACCACCGGCAAAGCGATCACCGCGAGAGCGATGGCCCCGGCGAGGCCAGAGAACCCGCCCATCGGCACGACAATCGCGCCATAAACGAAGAGACCGATGATGATGGAGGGCGCACTGAGCAAAATATCGTTGATGAAGCGGATGAGTGAAGTCAACTTCGAATAGCGCCCGTATTCAGCCATGAAGGTGCCCGCGAGCAGGCCTATGGGCGCGCCGACGCCGATGCCGAGAACTGTGAGAATGAGGCTCCCAACGATTGCGTTTAGCAGACCGCCATCACTGGTATTCGGCGGCGGCGTCATCTGCGTGAAGACGTCGAGACTGAACCCGGCGAGTCCATTCCAGAACAGCGTGGCTAGAATCAGAACCAGCCAGGCGAGGCCGAATGCTGTCGCCGCGACGCATAGCGCCATAGCGACGGTGCTAGTTCGGCGGCGACGTGCATAGAGAGGGTTCATGTCAGACTCCCTGCTTGCGCTCGAGCCGCATCAGCATGAGGCGAGCGGCGGCGAGAACGAAGAATGTGAGTACGAAGAGCAGAAGGCCGAGAAGGATCAGCGCCGATTGATGCAGATCGCGGCTTTCGGCGAACTCGCTCGCGATAGCTGCGGAGATCGTCGTGCCCGGCGCGAATATCGAACCGGAGATGCGGAACGAATTGCCGATGACGAAAGTGACCGCCATCGTCTCGCCTAGCGCGCGGCCAAGGGCGAGCATGATCCCACCAATGACGCCCACGCGCGTGAAAGGCACAACCACACGGCGCACGACTTCCCATTTGGTGCAGCCAAGGCCGTAGGCGGCTTCCTTTAGGACTGGCGGAACAGTGCTGAACACGTCGCGCGAGATGGCCGTGACGAACGGCAAGATCATGATCGCGAGCACAAGCGATGCATTGAACAGGCTAAGGTTGCTAGCTGGACCGTCAAAGATCGAGCCGAGAATAGGAACCCCCTCAAAAGCGTTCACAAACGCGGGCTCGATCGTGTCCGCGAGCCACGGGCCGAGTACGAAGAAGCCCCAAATGCCGTAAATTATAGAGGGTATGCCTGCCAGCAACTCCACAGCTACGCCTATTGGGCGGCGCAGCCACTGCGGGCACAGCTCTGTTAGAAACACCGCGATGCCGAGCCCGGCAGGCACGGCGATGATGAGCGCGATCACGGAAGTGATGAGCGTTCCGTATATCGGACCAAGCCCGCCCAAAACAGCCTGAGGCCGCGCGTTCGGGGCCCAGCGCTGAGTCGTCAGAAAGTCGAGGCCAAACGCCGAGATTGCGGGCCACGCGCCAATTGAGAGAGAAATAATGATGCCGCCAAGCACGAGAAGCACTGTCACGGCAGCCAATGTCGTCAGCCCTTGAAAGAGCCTGTCGCCCGCCTTGAAGGACGCCAGCGCCCTGACGCGCGCAGCATCTGCGGCTGCGGCGGAGCTGTCTGAAACGGAAAAATCAGCCACTTCAACTTCCCCGGCATTTCAGCCTGATTAAAGACCACCCGATGGAGGTGGGGGAGGCCAAACCTCCCCCACGCAAGTTCATTTGTTTTTGACTTCCGCAGTCCAGGTCTTGCGGATAAGCCCGGTCACCGACTGGGGCATGGGGATATAATCAAGCTCTTCGGCCATCTTGTCACCCTTCGAGAACGCCCAGTCGAAGAACTTGATCGCATCAGCCGAGGCCGCCTTGTCGGTCGGTTCACCGTACATGAGGATGAAGGTGGCGGCGGTGATTGGCCATGAGCTCTCACCCGGCTGGTTGGTCAGGATTTGATAATAACCGGGCGCATTCGCCCAATCAGCATTGGCGGCAGCCGCCTGGAATGCCGCGACAGTGGGCTCGACCTTCTTCCCAGCCTTGTTGATCATGCCCGTGTGGGTCAGCTTGTTCTGCTTGGCGAAGGCGTATTCGACATAGCCGATGGAGTTTTTCGTCTGCGCCACATTGCCAGCAACGCCATCGTTGCCCTTGGCGCCGACGCCCACAGGCCACTCGACCGCGCTGTCTGCGCCGACCTTGTCAGCCCAGTCCTTGCTGGCCTTGGAGAGGTAATCGGTGAAGTTGAACGTTGTGCCTGAACCGTCCGAGCGGCGCACGACCGTGATCGCGGTGGAGGGAAGCGCGAGTGAGGGGTTCAACTTCTTGATGGCCTCATCGTCCCACTTCTTGATCTTGCCGAGGTAAATATCAGCAAGCGTTCCGCCATCGAGCATGAGCTCGCCGGGCTTGATGCCATCAAGGTTCACGACAGCTACGATGCCGCCCATAACCATCGGCCACTGCACAAGCCCGTCCTTCTTCAGAGCTTCGGCCTTCAGGGGCATGTCGGTGGCGCCAAAGGTCACGGTCTTGGCCTGGATCTGCTTGATGCCGGCGCCCGAGCCAATCGACTGGTAATTCAGGGAGTCGCCGGTCTCTTTCTTGTAGGCGTCCGCCCATTTCGAATAGATCGGGAAAGGAAAGGTTGCGCCCGCGCCGGTAATTTCAGCGGCGTTGGCGGCTGAGCCGACAACCGCAGTAGCGGCGACGACGGCCACGCGCATCATGAGATTGAGTTGCATGCTTTTCTCTCCGTTTAAGCATAATGGCCAATTGGCCACGACGACACTTTATGACGAGCTGACTCCTAGTGGGCTTAGGTGACAGTTGGATGACAGGTTATTTTAAATTTATGACAACGGCAGAAGAGCATCGAAGCACGCTCCTTCACCAGGATTGCTCGTTATTTCGAGGCGGCCCCGATGCCTTATGATAATATGCTTGACCAGAGCAAGACCCAAGCCCGTTCCGCCGTTTGCGCGGCTTGCGCCTGCGTCGATCCTATAGAATCGCTCCGTCAGACGAGGGATATGCTCACGCGCTATTCCAATGCCATGATCACGTACGCGCAGTCTTATTTGAGCGCCGATGGCGGCTAGGGAAATGTCGACTCGTGTATCTTGATTCGGAAGGGAGCCATATTTTATCGCGTTTCCAATCAGGTTTTCCGCTAGGCGAATCAATTCATCGCGGTCACCGACCAGGTTAAGATTCGCGGGCGCGTCGATGACGAGCGTCACCCTTCGCTCGCGTGCGATGAACGAAAAGCCGTCAACGACGTGACGGACCACCGAGACGAGATCCACGGATGTTTTCGGCCGCAGATGCTGGTGCTGCTCGACACGTGAGAGCGAGAGAAGATCGTCGATGAGCCGCGACATTCGCCGGCCTTGTTCGCGCATTATGCCAAGAAAGCGGTCGCGGGCGCGCGGATCGTCGCGCGCCGGACCCTGCAACGTCTCAACAAAGCCAAGCAACGAAGCGAGAGGTGTCCGCAATTCGTGGCTGACATTGGCGATGAAATCGGCTCGCATGCGCTCGATCCGCCGTGCATCGGTGAGATCACGCAGCGTGACGACGGCAAAGCGACCACTCATGTCATCAACAAGCGGAGAAACGAAGACATCGAAGATGCGCTCGACCGGTACAGCCTCGCGCCACTTCGCCGCCTCCGCCGCGCCGCCTGCGAGCACACGACGGACGGCGTCAAGAATATCGGGGGATCGCACGGCGAGCGAAAGCGCCTCTCCGACGCGCGCGGCCGGCATCAGCGCCTTCATCGATCCATTCATAGCGCCTAGGCGCTCATCGACGTCGATGATCATGGCCGGGTCACGCAGCGCCTCAAGCAACGCTGCGCAAGGGGAAGAAACGCGCATATTCGTCATTCCTTGCACCTGAAGGTCGGCTAAAATCTGATTCGTGCACCCTACCTGTCTCGATGACCAATAAGCTTAAATTATGTGACAGTTTCATGATAGCGAAGTTCAGGAGCGCAACGTTTCCCAGGTGCGCAGGCGCGCGGTCATGAGCGCAGCTATCAGGGACAGAGCCGCACCGACGCCGAAGATCGTCGCGCAAAGTGCAATCTCGTCGGATCCCGGTCGAGGCGAAAGCGCAAGCCCAGTGCGGGCCTGCAAGAGCGTCGAGACGGCCGCCGAGCCCGCCCAGCCCAGGCCGAGGCCCAATATGCACCCAGCAGCCACAAGCGCAGAACCCGTGAGCCAGACGACAAGCGCTATATAGGTTCGCGAAGCCCCCATCGCGCGCAGCATCGCGTAGCGTTTACGGCGGGCCCCGGCTAGAGTCACGAGCAGCAAGGTCACCGCCAGCAGCACCACGACATTGTTCAACGCCGCAATGGCGACCACGAGATCTCGGAGGTCACCTATAGCGCCATATAGAGAGGTAAGCACCTCGGCGGGAAAGACGGCCATGGTTCCGCCTTGGCGGTATTGCGCTCGCAAGCGATAGGCGTCCGCCACAGTGCGGGGTTTCACGACAATGACCGGTACGCCCGGCGGATCGACGAAGGGCGGCCCAATTTGGCCCTCGGCCCCCGAGTGACCATCACCGAGGCCATGCGTCTCCCAAACGGATTCCACGGGTGCTAAAATTGCGCGGTCCCAAGGGGCGTTTACGCGCGGCAATCGGCCAACAACGACGTAGCGAGCGGCGTGACGGTGTGCGTGCTCGCCCTCCCCCTCCCTGCCGGGCTGCGCATCGCTCGCGCCGTGCGAGGGAGCGATCTCGCCGCCAATCGGAAGTTTCACGTCGGCGCCGATCACCACCTCTCCCTCGCGCTCGAAGACGCGCCCCTCGACAGGCGCGATCCGTCCCCAACGGGTTACGAAATCGAGCGTTGTGCCGACGATTGGATACCCAAGAGCCACGTCCCCATAGGCAAGCGGCGCCGCCCCCGCCACATGCTGGTCGGCAGCAAGATCCCGAAGGGTCGTGCCGGGAACCAAGGGCAACGCCTCAAGCTGAAGATAGACCGACGTGAGAATCAGTTGCGTCTGGCTCGATGGTGCGCCGATCACGAGTGGGAAATCTGCGGCCGCACGGGCGGAAGATTGACGCAGGGCGCGCTCCTGCGCCCCGACCGCAATGCCGATAGCGACCGCGAGTCCAATTAGAAGAGTCGTGACAAGGCCCGTACCGCGCAAGGCGCGCAGGTCAGCAAGCACCATCGGGAATGGGTTCAAGAAAGATCCTCCAGCCGACCAGCCCTGAGCCCAACGATTCTGTCCATGCGTTCCAGCAGGGCCCCGTCGTGGCTGGCTACAAGCAGCGTTGCATTGCAGCGGGCGGCTTCCGTTACGAGCAGTTCTCCGATGATCATCGCGTTCTGAACGTCAAGGCTCGCGGTGGGTTCGTCCGCCACAATCAGTCTAGGCTCGCGAAGTAACGCACGAGCGATCGCAACCCTTTGCTGCTCTCCGCGCGAGAGCGCACCCGCGCGGCGGCTCGCCCGGGGAAGAGATAGCCGGTCGATAAACTCAAGCGCCGTTTCCTGCAAAGACACAGGCGTAGTCCAACGATCGAAGGAGAATGGTAGCAACAAATTGTCTAAGATCGAGAGTTCCGGCACGAGGTGAAAATCCTGGAACACAAAGCCGATCATCCGCGCGCGCCAGCGATCTCGCGCTGAGAGGCCAATGGCTGTGATGTTCGTCTCCCCCCAGAAGACGGTTCCGCGAGACGGCTCCAACAGCCCGCAGGCGACATCAAGGAACGTCGTCTTCCCCGCCCCTGAGGGGCCGCGAAGCCCGATCTTTTCACCGGGAGCCACCCTGAACGCTGAAATATCGAGAATACTCACGCGTGCGCCGTTAGTATCGCGCCGCTCGACGATCACGTCCTTCAAGGTGAGCGGCTCAGGCCCGGCGATAGGCGGCATGGCGAAGTCTGATCTGACTGACGAAGCCTGTTTCTGGATCGGCC
>CANBVC010000087.1 GCA_947372795.1 Beijerinckiaceae bacterium | reverse complement strand
CACGCCAGCCACGCCGACGAGCGTCGGGAGCAGGAGGAGGCGATCAAACGCCATCAGGCCGAATACAAGCGGCTTCAGGATCGCGTTCACGCCATGTATGTCGACAAGCTCGACGGTCTCGTCGACTCAGCCTTCTTCGATCAAATGTCAAACCAGTGGCGCGCGGAACAGGATCGCTGCCTTCGCGAAATTGAACGGCTCAAATCTGCCGACAAATCCTATCTGGAAGAAGGGGTGCAGCTTCTCGAACTGGCGCGCAACGCCCAACGGTTGTTCGAACAGCAGGAGCCACGCCAAAAACGCCGCCTGCTTAATTTCGTACTATCGAACTGCTCATGGGACGATGGAGAGGTGGTCGCCACCTTCCGCCAACCGTTTGATTTATTAGCAGAAACGAAAGCGGTCTCTGCCGGCAAGCAGGCCGCGGCCAAGGCCATTTCGGGCAAAAGTGAGATTTGGCTGGGGGACCTGGATTCGAACCAAGATTGACCGAGTCAGAGTCGGTAGTTCTACCGTTGAACTATCCCCCAAGCGAGGCCCGAATCAGGAGCCCGCACCGTTCCGTGAGGAGCCGGTGGAATGCCGCGCTGTCTAATGGCTGTCAGCGACGCTGTCAATGCCGCGCCGTCACTTCTGATTTTGAATTGTTCCAATTCTGATCTTGCCGCAGGACCATCGACGCTCGATTTCAAACACTGTATGGTTTTCGTGATAGGCCCTGCGCCGCCCGCCCGGTAAAATAACCGGCTCGGAGCCGCCAGGGTCACGGTCGAGAGGAATGAGCGATGCAACCGATTGAGAAGGAATATTCCGATATTCCGGGGACGACCGTGTTCGACGCCGACCAGTCCCGCAAGGGCTATGGCGTCAACATGTTTTGCATGTCCCTTTTGAAAGAAGCCAACCGCAAGGCCTTCAAGGCCGATGAGGCCCTCTACCTCAAGGCTTTCAAGCTGACCCCCGAGCAGACGGACGCCGTTTTGAATCGGGAGTGGAACCGCATGCTTGAGCTTGGCGGCAACATCTATTTCACCGCGAAGCTTGGCGCGACGGACGGTCTCTCCTTCCAGCAGATGGCCGCCAAGATGACCGGAAGCACCCAGCAGGAATATGCGGACATGATGCTCGCGGGCGGTCGCTCGCCCAATGGCGCACGCACCAAGTCGGAGTGGAAAAAGTAATGGCCAAGATCGTCGCAGGCGTCGCCACCTCCCATGTCCCCGCCATCGGCGCGGCTCTGGACAACGGCAAGACCCAGGAACCCTACTGGCAGCGCGTTTTCGCGGGCTATGAGGAATCGAAAAAGTGGATCGCTGAAGTTAAGCCGGATGTCTGCATCGTCGTGTTCAACGACCATGCGACCGCCTTTTCCGTGGACGTGGTGCCCACCTTCGCGCTCGGCTGCGCGGCGGAATTCGCGCCCGCCGATGAAGGCTGGGGCCCGCGCCCCGTGCCCGTGGTCCATGGTCACCCCGAGCTCGCCGCCCATATCGCCCAGTCGGTGATTCTGGACGAATTCGACCTCACTGTCGTCAACAACATGGAGGTCGACCACGGCCTCACCGTGCCGCTTAGCCTCATGTTCGGCCAGCCCGAGGAATGGCCCTGCAAGATCATCCCGCTGGCGGTCAACGTGGTGCTTTTCCCCCCGCCGACGGGCAACCGCTGCTTCAACCTGGGCGCCGCCATCCGCCGCGCCGTGGAGAGCTACCCCGAGGATCTCAAGGTCGTGATCTTCGGCACGGGCGGCATGTCGCACCAGATTTCCGGCCCCCGCGCCGGCCTGATCAACAGCGAGTTCGACAAGGCCTTCCTTGATGGCATGAGCAATGATCCCCAGAAGATCATCAAGATCAAGCACGTCGAATATATGCGCGAGGCCGGCGCCGAGGGCATTGAAATGGTGATGTGGCTCGTCATGCGCGGCGCGCTCGATGAACATGTGCGCGAGCGTTACCGGTTCTACACCGTGCCCGCCTCCAACACAGCCGTGGGGCACCTCATTCTGGAAAACCCCTCGCAGATGGCTGCGGAGTGATCGGCCTTCACTGACCTCGATGAGAGGCGCGGCCTTCGGGTCGCGCCTTTTCTTTTTGGCGCGCCTCAACCACAGCAAGAGCTGCTTCGAAAGCCTCATCCACGCTCCAGAAGCTTCGCTGGGGTTCGGCCAGAGGGGGATGAGCGCGCGAGAGTAGGTCACGCACATGCTGTTTACAGCGCGCGAGCAGCAATAGCCGCCCCTGCCCGTCCAGCAGCGCATCCCATTCGATCAGCGCCTCAAGAGCGGTGGCGTCGAGATCGCTGCTGTCTTCGAGGCTCAAAACGACCACGGGGGCGCCGTCGTCCTTGACCGACATGTCGCTGAGACGGGCGAAGACGGTTTCCGCATTGGCGAAGAACAGGGGCTCGGTGGGACGAACGATAAAAACACGCGAATCGGTGATCGCTTCGGGATGAGCCGCCAGATCAACGTAAGCACGGCTGCCTGGCATGCGTCCGAGCTGTTCAATGCGTGGGCTGGCGAGCCGCCCCAGCGTTCCAACGAGCGACAGGACGACCGCAAGCATCATCCCGTCCACCACACCAAGAACAAGCACGCCAAAAGCGGCCGCAAGCGCCAGATGGAAATCGCGCCCAATGCGCCAAAACTCTCGCAGTGGGCGCGGATTGAGGGCCGGCAGAACCGCATCAATCACCACAGCCGCCAAGATCGACTGGGGAATGCGCGCGACCAGCGGAGCGAAAAGCACGAGCAGCGCCACTATACACAGGGCGGCGATGACACCCGCCATACGGCTCCCGGCGCCCGAGGCCTCATTGGCCGATGAAGCCGAAAAGCCGGCGCCTACGGGCAGCCCCCGTATGAGGCCGGAGGCGATATTGGCGAGGCCAAGCGCAAATAGCTCACGCCGGGGCTCAAGCCGATCTCCGTGCCGAAGGCCAAGACTGCGCATGGAGCCCCAGGATTCCGCAAAAATGATCAGCACAAGCGGCAGCGCGACTCGCGCGAGAGCCTCCCAGGACTCCATTGATAGCTGCGGCAGGCCAGGCACCGGCGGCGTCAAATCAAATGCGCCGACGCTGGCGACACCCAAGGCGTCGAAATCGAAAAGAGAGGCGCTCAGCACCCCCGCGCTCACCACGATGAATGGCGAGGGCGCCCAAGGCCAGCGCCGCAGCAATAGCAGGACACCAAAAGCGCCGAGGCCCAGACACAGGCTGATCCAGTTGATGTCCCACAGCCGCCAAGCCAAAGCCCACAACAGCCCGCCGGCGCTGCGCGCGTCAACGGCGAGCCCGGTCAACGCAGGCGCCTGCCGCAGGATGATCACGCCAGCAAGCCCAAAGGCGAACCCGCGCAGCACCGGGCGCGAGATGAATTGCGCCAGAGCCCCCATGCGCGCGATGCTGGCGCAGATGAAGAAAGCCCCTGTCAGCAACACTGCGCCCGCCGCAAGAGCAAGCCGCTGGTCAGTCGCCTGGAAGCTTTCAGCTGAGGCGGCCGCTGCAGCGAGAATGGCGGCGGAGGATGACGTCGGCGCCACGATGGCGAAGCGGCTGCGCCCCACCACAGCATAGACCAGCAGCCCCGCAATGGCGGCGAAGACGCCGTGCTGGGGAGGAAGCCCGGCGATCGAAGCATAGGCGATTGCTTCGGGCAGCAGCAGCCCAGCCACTGAAAGCCCCGCGAGCACATCCCATCTGGCGAATGAAGTCAGCATCTAGACGTAGCTTTAGCCCAACAGACTCACTTGACGAAATCATCCCATCGCACAGGCAGCGAGGGTGAAGCCTGCGCATCCGCAGAGACGCAGTTGATAGCGCTCGCACCCTTAGAGCGCCAGAACCGTGGCGGAAAGCAGAATATCCCCATTAACGACTAACCGACTTATCGCCCCAGACGTTGTCTATGGCCGAAATGATGAAAACAACGCAACCTTGAGGCATCCGGGGCGTTGTTCAAGCGGAGCCGTACCGCAGCTATTGCGATTCCCAGGAGCAGACATGGCGCTCGCTACCGACCTTCTGAACCGCTACTCCAGCAGCTATGAGACACGTCGCGACACGGAAATGTCGATCGCCGACTTTCTCGAAGGCTGCAAGTCGGACCCAAATTTCTACGCAAGCGCCGCAGAGCGCCTGCTGCACGCCATAGGCGAACCACTGCGGGTGAACACCGCGCAGGACTCGCGCCTTGGCCGTATCTTCATGAACCGCACGATCCGCATCTATCCCGCTTTCAGGGAATTCTACGGGATGGAGGATACGGTGGAGCGCATCGTCTCCTACTTCCGCCACGCGGCGCAGGGGCTAGAAGAGCGAAAGCAAATCCTCTACCTGCTTGGCCCCGTTGGCGGAGGCAAATCCTCCCTGGCGGAGCGGCTGAAACAGCTCATGGAGCAGCAGCCGATCTATGCGCTGAAAGCCGCAGGTCAGATCAGCCCCGTCTTCGAAAGCCCCCTGTGCCTCTTCGACCCCTTCACCATGGGGGAAGAATTGGAGACGCGCTTCAATATCCCCCGGCGCAAGCTCACCGGCCTGATGAGCCCCTGGTGCCTCAAGCGCCTCGACGAAGCGGGCGGCGACCTCTCAAAATTCAACGTGGTCAAGCTGACGCCATCGCGCCTGCGCCAGATCGCCATCGCCAAGACAGAGCCCGGAGATGAGAACAATCAGGATATTTCCTCGCTGGTCGGCAAGGTGGATATCCGCAAACTCGAAAATCTGTCCCAGAATGATCCCGACGCCTATAGCTATTCAGGCGGCCTCAACCGCGCCAATCAGGGCCTTCTTGAATTCGTCGAGATGTTCAAGGCGCCGATCAAGATGCTGCATCCACTGCTAACGGCTACGCAGGAGGGCAACTATATCGGCACGGAAAACATCGGCGCCATTCCCTTCACCGGCGTCATCCTCGCCCATTCCAACGAGGCGGAATGGAACAGCTTCAAGAGCAATAAAAACAACGAGGCCTTCATCGACCGCATCTATCTCATCAAGGTGCCCTACTGCCTGCGCGTATCCGAAGAGCAGAAAATCTATGAAAAGCTGATCGATGGCTCAGAGCTCGCCAGAGCCCCGAGCGCGCCTGCAACGCTGGAAATGCTGGCGCGCTTTTCCGTGATGACGCGTTTGCGCGAGCATGAGAACTCAAGTTTGTATTCAAAAATGCGCGTCTACGATGGCGAAAGCTTGAGGGAGACCGATCCCAAGGCAAAGAGCCTGCAGGAATATAAGGACGCGGCTGGACAAGATGAAGGCATGGACGGCGCTTCCACGCGCTTCGCCTTCAAGGTTCTGGCCTCCACCTTCAACTACGATCCAACCGAGCTTGCAGCCGACCCTATACATCTCATGTATATTCTCGAACAGGCGATCAGGCGCGATCAAGTGGGGCCCGATCTCGAGAAGCGCTATATAGAATTCATCAAGGCGGAGCTTGCGCCACGCTACGCTGAATTCATCGGGCATGAGATCCAGAAAGCCTATCTGGAATCATATCACGACTATGGCCAGAACCTTTTCGACCGCTATGTAAACTATGCCGACGCGTGGATCGAAGACATCGACTTCAAGGATCATGACACTGGCCAACTTCTGGATCGCGACCTTCTGAATCAAGAGTTGACCAAGGTCGAGAAAACAGCGGGCATCGCCAACCCCAAGGATTTCCGCAACGAAGTGGTCAAGTTCTGTTTGCGCGCACGCGCTAACAACAATGGCAAGAATCCGTCATGGACAAGCTACGAGAAAATCCGCGAGGTGATCGAGAAGCGCATGTTCTCGCAGGTCGAAGATCTTCTGCCCGTGATCAGCTTCGGCTCGAAACGTGACAGCGAGACGGAAAAGAAACACGCTGACTTCGTCGAGCGCATGATGGCGCGCGGTTATACGGAACGGCAGGTCCGGCGCCTCGTTGAATGGTATATGCGCGTGAAGCAGTCCGCCTGAGCGTGGAGCATCGGAATGCACATTATCGACCGGCGGCTGAACCCAGGCGGGAAAAACCTGCCGAACCGACAGCGCTTCCTGCGCCGCGCGCGCAGGATCGTGCGCGAAGCGGTGCGGCAGGCGAGTTCCTCGCGCAGCATCCGGGACATTGATGAGGCGGGCGTCGTCATCATACCCGGCAGCGGCATCGACGAGCCATCGTTTCATCTTGGCAATGAAGGGTTTCACCATCCCGTCTTTCCCGGCAATAAGGAATTCGTGGCGGGTGATCGCCTGCCAAGACCGCAGGGCGGCGCAGGGGGCGGCGGCTCGAAAGCCGGCGAAGGAAAGAGCGAAGATAGCTACCAGATAGCGCTATCCGCCGAAGAATTTCTCGAATTCTTCCTCGAAGACCTTGAGCTCCCAGACCTTGAGCGGCGCCAGGTGATGAGCGTCGAGACCGAAGGCATGCGCCGCGCGGGCTACGCTTCTACAGGCTCGCCTTCCAGTCTCGCCCTTGGCCGCACCATGCGCAATTCCCTTTCGCGGCGCATCGCGCTGCGACGGCCAAGGTCCAACGATGTGCGGGAGGCGGATGAAGCCATCGCTCAGGCCCAGGCTGAAGGCGCTGATGAGACCGAAATCGCGGAGCTGCAACTTCGGCGCGATCAATTATTGCGACGATCGAAAGCCATCGCCTGGATCGATCCGATCGACCTTCGCTATCGCCGGTTCGAGCCTCAGCCAAAACCCATGGCTCAAGCGGTGATGTTCTGCCTCATGGATGTCTCCGCGTCCATGACCGAACATATGAAAGATCTGGCGAAGCGTTTTTACATGCTCCTCTATGTCTTTTTGAAGAAGCGCTACAAGAAGGTCGATATCGTCTTCATTCGCCATACGGATGAGGCGAAGGAAGTGGATGAACAAACCTTCTTTCACGGAACCGAAAGCGGTGGAACCAAGGTCTCGACCGTGCTGCATGAGATGCTGCGCGTGGTCGACGACCGCTACCCGGCGGAAACGTGGAACATCTATGCGGCGCAGGCCTCCGATGGCGACAATGATCCGCGCGACAATCTGGAAGTGATTGGCCTGCTAACTAGCGATGTACTCGAAAAATGCCAGTACTACGCCTATCTTGAGGTGAACGAACCTGGTCATGGCTCCAACGCTTCGAGCCTTTGGCGCGCTTATGAAAATCTCAACTTGCCCAATCTGGCGCAACGATCCGTAACCCACCGAGAAGATATCTATCCGATCTTTCGCGAATTGTTCAGCCGCAGTGAAAACGTGCGCAGGAGGACGGTTTGACCGCCTTGCTCTACAAGGGATCCGAATGGTCCTATGATACGATTCAACGCATCCATGACGCCGTATCGGAAATCGCACTGGGGGAACTCGGCCTCGATATCTATCCCAATCAGATAGAGGTCATCACGACAGAGCAGATGCTCGACGCCTATGCGGCGACGGGCATGCCGATTTTTTATCATCACTGGTCGTTCGGTAAACACTATACCCAGCACGAAATGATGTATCGCAAGGGGCTGATGGGCCTCGCTTATGAGATCGTCATCAATTCGAGTCCCTGCATTTCCTATATCATGGAAGGCAATTCGGCGACGATGCAGACGCTGGTCATCGCCCATGCAGCCTTCGGCCATAACCACTTCTTCAAGAACAACCAGACCTTTCGCGACTTCACCGACGCCGCCTCGATTCTTGACTATCTCAAATTCGCCAAGAGCTATATCGCGAGCTGTGAAGAGCGCCACGGCGAGGGCGCAGTGGAGCGTTTGATCGACGCGGCACATGCCCTGCAAAGCCATGGCGTCCACCGCTCCGGCAAGCGCCGCAAGATAGAACTGGGGGATGAGGAGGCGCGCTTAAGAGAGCGCCGCCTTCATGAAGCGGAGATTTATAATGAATTGTGGAGCACCGTTCCAACGCCGGCAGGCAAGGGCGAAATCACCGACCAGCAACGCAACGCCCTCAACGAGCGCCTTGGCCTCCCCGAAGAGAATGTATTGTTCTTTCTCGAACGCAATGCGCCCAAGCTAGCATCATGGCAGCGAGAGGTGATCCGCATTGTGCGGCTGGTCGGCCAATATCTTTATCCCCAGCGTATGACGAAGGTGATGAACGAGGGCGCTGCAACTTATGTTCATTATCGCGTCATGCACCGACTGCATGAAAAGGGCATGATCGACGATGGGGCCTTTTTCGAATTCTTAACCTCGCACACGAATGTGGTGGCGCAGCCGGGCTTCGACCATCCCGCCTTTTCCGGCTTCAACCCCTATACGCTCGGCTTTTCCATGATGCAGGACATCGAGCGCATGTGCCTGAAGCCCACCGCAGAGGACCGCATCTGGGCGCCCGATATCGCCGGCTGCGGCGACGTCATGGGAGCGCTGCGCGACATCTGGGAGAATTACCGCGATGAGAGCTTCATCGCCCAGTATCTATCGCCACGGCTGATCCGCGATATGCGCCTTTTCGCTATCGAGGACGATCCCGAGCGCTCCACACTTCTCGTCAAATCAATCCACGACGAGCGCGGCTATCGCGATATCAGGCGCAATCTCGCAAAGAGCTACGATATCTCCTACACAGACGCCATCATTGAAGTGGTGGGCGCTGATCTGCTCGGCGACCGCCGCCTCATTCTTGAACATCGGGTCGTGGATGGCAGGCTGCTGGCCCCGGGTGAAGCGCGCAAGGTCCTGCAACATGTCACGGATCTGTGGGGCTATGACGTGGAGCTTAAAGAAGTGGACGCGATGAAGGGACAAATGCTGGCGAACCATCATGCGCGCCCATCGAAAGCAGCGTCCGCCGCCTGACCCTTAAAGGGTCGACTCGATCATCGCGCGCAGCTGCGGCGTCACCTGCGGATCGACGCCGAACCAGGCCTCGAAGGCCGGGCGCGCCTGATGCAACAACATGCCCAGCCCATCGACCGTTCGATTGCCACGGGCACGCGCGCTCGCCAGCAGCGGCGTCTGCAGCGGGATGTAAACAATATCCACCACCAGAGCATCGACCGGCAGCGCATCCAGCGGCAGGTCAAGCGGCGCCTCGCCAACCATGCCCTGACTGGTTGTGTTCACCACAATCGCCGCGCCCTCCAGCGCCCGCGCCCTGTTCTCCCAGGCCAAGGCGCGAACAGGCCCGCCGAATTCAGCCGCGAGCGCCTGCGCACGCGCAGGGCTGCGATTGGTGAGCCGGATCTCTGGAACGCCTTCGTCGATGAGCCCAGCAAGGATCGCCCGCGAAGCGCCGCCTGCGCCGATCACCACGGCGGGGCCAATGTGAAAGCGCAGATCAGGGGCGCGCTCGCGCAGGCTCGCGGTGAAGCCGAAGGCGTCGTAATTGCGCCCCTCAAGCGATCCGTCTTCGCGAACCACGACACAGTTCACCGCCCCGATGCGCTGCGCCAGAGGGCTCACCTCGTCGACGATGCGCAGGGCTGCTTCCTTATGGGGAATGGTAAGATTGCAGCCTGAGAAGCCGAGCGCCGGCAGCGCACGCAAGGCCGCCTCAAGACCTGAAGCTGGGATCGCGAGCGGCACATAAGCGCCCACGAGCCCGTAATGCGCCAGCCAGTAATTATGCAGCTTGGGCGAGCGCGAATGCATGATCGGCCAGCCCATGACCCCGGCGAGGAGGAAACGATCAGGGTGGCTCATGGTGGTCTCCGGTGGCGGCTGACGTGGTTTCTTAAACCAGCCAGCGCCACCGCGCCACAGTTTCAGCTCTTGAGCTCGGCAGGAATCTTTCCGCCGTTGGCCGCAAGCTTCTGCATCACCTGCTTGTGAAGCCAGATATTCATGGCGGCGCTGTCATTCATGTCGCCATCGAATTTCAGCTCCTTCGCCAGCTCCTTGCGGGCCGCAAGGCTGCTGTCGAGGTCCAGCGCTTTCATGAGATCGACAATGGAGCTACGCCAATTCAGCCCATCGCCCTTTTTGGCTACGAGCCCGGTCATGATGACCTCCACATCCACCGTGGAGCCTGCGCCAGTGGACGCCTGCTGGGTGGAGGCCGCTTGCACCGGCGGCGTATGCGCGCCCCCGCCGAATATCTTGCCCATGATCGAACCGAAAACGCTCATCGCAATGCTCCACGGCTGTTGAACCCAAAGGAAACATTGCCCGCAGGGGCCTCGCGACAAGAGGTGGGGCGCAGCATTTTTAGGTCAGCCCGCAGGCGCGCCTTGCTGGACTCTGCGGGGCGGGTTATCTCTTGCCCATGCGCTTGAAAGGATACGCCCGATGCTGAGATGGTCCATCGCCACGGTCTGCATGGGCGGCACGCTTGAGGTGAAGCTGGCGGCGGCCGCGCGTGCGGGCTTCCGCACCATTGAGATCTTCGAAAACGATCTCACCTTCTTCAGCGGCAAGCCGCGCGAAATCCGCTCCATGGCGCAGGATCTCGGCATCGAAATCGTGGCTTTGCAGCCCATGCGTGACTTCGAGGGCATGCCCGAGCCCATGCGCGCCCGCAATTTTGATCGCGCCAAGCGCAAGTTCGACCTGATGGAGGAGCTTGGCACAAAGCTCTTGTGCATCTGCTCCAATGTCTCCGAGGATTCGCTGGGCGACCCTGCGCGCTCGGCGGCGGATCTGGCGGAGCTTGCCGACCTTGCCGCTCTGCGGGGCTTTCGCATCGGCTTTGAGGCGCTCGCCTGGGGGCGGCATGTGCATGACTGGATGCAGGCATGGGATATCGTGCGCATGGCCGACCGGCCGAACCTTGGCGTGGTGCTCGACTCCTTCCACGCCTTCGCGCGCAAGAACCCCATAGCGCCCATCGCGGAAATCCCCGGCGACAAGATCGCCCTTCTGCAGGTCGCAGACGCGCCGGGCATTCTGATGGACCATATGTCCCTGTCGCGCCATCACCGCTGCTTTCCCGGACAAGGCGACTGGCCCATCGTGGACTTTCTGGAGATCGCCATCGGCACGGGCTACAATGGCCCGATTTCGCTTGAAATCTTCAATGATCAGTTCCGCGGCGCCCCGGCTCCGGCCATCGCCCGCGATGGCATGCGCGCGCTCGAGGTCTGCGGCGAGGAGCTGAACCTGCGCCGCGCCGCCGCCAAGGCTCCGGCGCTGACCATCAGCCGCCCACTGCCAGCGTCCGCCACGGTGAGCGGCGTCGAATTCATCGAATTCGTCACCAGCACGTCCCATTCCCCGCGGCTTGTGGCTGAGCTGGAGGGATTGGGCTTCCGCCGCGTGGCGCGCCATCGCTCGAAAGACGTGGACCTCTTCCGCCAGAACGACATCAATATCGTGATTAATCGCGAGCAGGATGGTTTCGCCCATTCTTTCTATCTGGTGCATGGCACGAGCGTCTGCGCGCTGGCCCT
>CANBVC010000086.1 GCA_947372795.1 Beijerinckiaceae bacterium | reverse complement strand
GAGATCAGGCTGAAATCTCGCGAGCACGCCTTCGCGAATGAGCGCAGTGGGCGCGAAAGAACCGTCGAACACATCCGCCTGCATATTGTCGGCGCGGTGTTCATTGAGCAGGCGAAGCGCGGTCTCCCCGGGATCGTTGCGTGTGGCCTCGACCTTGATTCCGTATTTCTTCTCGAAAGCTTCCGCCAGCGGCGTGCCGAGTTGTTGCAAAAGCAGGGTCGTGTACCAGGTGACCTTCCCCTCTTTTTTCGCAGCCTCGATCAGGGCGGCGTGCGCATCCTGAGCCATAGCGGCGTTCGCCAGACCCAGTGTGGCGCCGAGCGCCGCCATGAAAAGACGAGACCTGCTGAACATGCGTTTCCCCCGCTGCGACGCTGCGCCGCCAGTTGCGTCTGGCGTTTGGGGGAGCTTGAAGCATTATGCGCATCATCGCAATGGCCCGGCGGCTACGGCCGGGCGCATTGCGCTTGCGCTTATTTCCACGCGACGAGATCGATCACAGCCGCCATGCCTGCATGGGCGCCGCCTTCCGACATCTCGGTCTCATATTGCTTGATCTCGATCTTCGAGAAGCCGCCGAACTCGGCCTCCAGCATCTCACGCGTGTAGAGATGGTCGAGCTGCTTGGGTCCGCCGGTGCCATATTCAAGCTGCTTGGGCGTATAGCCCTCTAACAGCAACAGGCCGCCCGGCTTCAGGGCCTTGCGCATGCCCGCCCATTTCTTCGCACGCTGCTGCGGGTCCGAGAATTGTGTGAAGATTTCGGCTACCACATCGAAAGCGGCTTCGGGATAGGCCCATTCATGCACATCGGCCAGCACGAGCTCCAGCTTGACGCCGCGCTTATCCGCCAGCGCTTTCGCCTTGGCCTGACCATTCGGCGTGAAATCGATGGAGAGCACGTCGAGGCCCTGTTCGGCCAGCCAGACTCCATTGCGTCCCTCGCCATCGGCCATGGCCAGAGCCCTGCCGCTCGCGGGCAGCAAATGGCGCTGTGCCGCAAGGAAGACATTCGGCCCTTCGCCGAAGATATATTCGGGAACGGCGTAGCGCCCCTGCCACCTGTCATATTCGCCCATTGTGATCTCCCTTACGACTCTTGTCGGCCAGTTTATCGCCCCCGCGATGGGTTGCGCCAGCCCCTGGGGCGAGGCTGAGCTTGTCGCGCAGGGGGCAGGACAATATATCTGGTCCTTCACCTGCTTACCGTTCCCAGAGGAGATCGTGCATGTCCATCGCGAGCCTGTTGTCTCGTCTCGCTGGGGAAACCAGCATTCCGGCCATCGAGCACGACGCTTTTCAGCAGGCATGCCTCGACCAGACCTGCCATGTGATCGACGTGCGCGAGCCCCAGGAATTCGCGTCGGGCCATATTCCTCACGCGCAAAATCAGCCGCTCTCGAGTTTTGATCCTTCGAAGCTGCCAACGGGCAAGCCTGTGGTGCTGGTCTGTCAGGCGGGCGCTCGCTCGGCGAAGGCGCTGCAGCAGGCCCATGCCCATGGCCGCACCGATGTGGTCCATTACCAGCCCGGCACGGGCGGGTGGCGCACGCAGGGCGGTCCGATCGCGATGTGACTGGGGGTTGGCGTGGAAAGTTACGTCCTCGTCTGCCCCCATTGCGGTGGGCTCAACCGTGCGCCCTCCGCGCGTCTTGCAGCGCGCCAGACGCCGGACTGTGGGCGCTGTCACCAGCCCCTGTTCAACGGCGCGCCGATTGATCTAGCCAGCGCCGCAGCTTTCGACCGCATGATCGCCCGCAACGACATTCCCGTGGTGGTGGATTTCTGGGCTGCCTGGTGCGGACCCTGCCGACAGATGGCGCCGCAATTCGCGGCTGCAGCCGCCGAGCTTGAACCGCTCGTGCGCTTCGCCAAGCTCGACACAGAGGCCGTGGCTGATGTCGCGGGACGCTTCGGCATTCGGGGCATTCCCTGCATGATCCTGTTCAAGCAGGGCAGGGAAGTTGCGCGGCAGGCGGGGGCGCTCGACAAGCGCGGCATCGCCGCCTTCGTCAACGCCAACGCCTGATCGTCAGTCCTTGGCGTAGCGGCTCTTGGGCCGCGCCATGCCTAGATGATCGCGCAGGGTCGTGCCCTGATATTCGGTCTGGAACAGGCCGCGCTGTTGCAGCTCGGGCACTAGCAGGGCGCAGATGTCATCGAGGCTGCCCGGCAGATAGGCGGGCTGCAAGATGAAGCCATCGCAGGCGCCGGCGCGATACCATTCTTCCATCTCATCAGCCACGCGCTTGGCGGAGCCCTTCGTGCTGCGCTTGCCGCGCGCGCCCGCGAGCCGCAGATAGAGCTGCCGGAGGGTCAGGTTTTCTTTGCGCGCCAGCGCGATCACGCCGCGCGGCGTGCCGCCTTCAGGCATGGGCGAAATCTCAGGGAGCGGACCGTCGAGGTCGTGGCCGGACAGATCAGCGCCTTCAAGCACCATGGAGAGAATCTCGCGGCCGACTTCGGGATGAATCAGCGACTGGAGATAGTCGAATTTCTCTTCCGCTTCTTCATCCGTTTCTGCGACGGTGGCGCTGAGGCCGGGTAGAATCTTCATCTCGTCGGGATGTCGGCCATATTTGGCCATGCGGCCCTTCACATCGTCATAGAAGGCCTTGCCTGCGGCGATATCCAGCGGCGAGGTGAAGACGATTTCAGCGGTTGCGGCGGCAAGCTCGCGGCCTGTTTCTGAAGCGCCCGCCTGCACGATCAGCGGATGGCCCTGCGGCGGACGCGGCACGTTGAGCGGACCGCGCACGCGCAGATGCTTGCCCTCGTGGTTGAGGCGATGCAGCTTCTTGGGGTCGAGATAGAGGCCGCTGTCCTTGTCGCGCGGGAAGGCGTCGTCATCCCAACTGTCCCACAGACCCTTCACCACTTCCACGAATTCATGGGCGCGCTCATAGCGGTCCTCGTGGTCGTAATGGGCTTCGCGGCCAAAATTATAGGCCTCCGCCTTGAAGGAGGAGGTCACGACATTCCACGCAGCACGCCCCCCGCTCATATGATCGAGCGAGGCCATCTTGCGGGCGACGTGGAAGGGTTCATTGTAACTGGTCGTGGCGGTGCAAACGAGGCCGATCTGTTCGGTCACGGCCGCCAGCCCGCCCAGCAGCGTCAGGGGTTCGAAATGCGCTGTATATTGCGCGGAGCGGCTCAAGGTGAGGTCGGAGGCTTCGCGCACGGTTAGCCAGTCGGCGAAAAAGAGGAAATGAAACTTCGCCTTTTCGGCGGCCTGGGCGAGGCGCACGTAATGTTTGAAATTGACGCCAGCATCAGCGTCTGCGCCGGGGTGCCGCCATGAGGCCACGTGATGGCCGGTGTGGTTGAAGAAGACGCCGAGCGTCATTTGCCCGTCACGGCCCGTCATGCGATTCCCCTTGATGCACTGCACTTCGTCAGATGCGCGAACCTAATCGCGCCAGCGCATGAGGGCAAGGATTCCCGTGCTGATGTGGTTACGCTTGCAGCGGGCCGCACTTTCGCTAGATTGCGCGCAAAGAACCAAGGGGCGCAGCCGTGAAGCCAGAAACCGCGCATATCTCCGCCGATCATCTGACGCAGTTCATCATCTCCGTGCTGATGGCGAAGGGTATGCCGCAGGCCCATGCGGCCACGCTCGCCGAAGTGCTCGTCTGGGCTGATCTGCGCGGCGTTTCCTCTCACGGCGTGTCGCGCCTGTCGATGTATCTGCGCACGATAAAAGATGGGGAAATGGACCCCATCGCCTCGCCGCAGATCGAGAATCGCGCGGGTGCGCTTTTTGTGGTCGAGGGTCATCGCTGCGCGGGCCCGGTCGCCATGAAGCTTGCGCTTGAGGAGACGGCCCGGCGCGCTAAGGACTTTGGCGTCGGCATGGCGATCATTCGCCGCACCACCCATACGGGCGCCATCGGGCGCTATGTTCATGCAGCTGCGCAGCAGGGCTTCGCCGCCATCATGTTCAATAGCGGCCCGCCGAACATGGCCTATCATGGTTCGCGGGTGAAAAGCCTCGCAACAAGCCCCATGGCCTTTGGCGTGCCCAGCGAGGAAGGGCCGCTGGTTCTGGATATGGCGACGGCCACCATCGCCAATGGCCGATTGATTCAGGCGGCGCGCACGGGCGAGCCTCTGCCGCCGGGTTGCGCGCTAACGAAGACGGGCGAGCCGACCACAGACGCCGCCGCCGCAGAAATCCTGCTGCCGCTCGGCGGCCCCAAGGGCTCGGGCATATCCTTCATGTTCGAATGTCTGACGGGCGTGCTTGCGGCCAATCCGATTCTTGCAGGCATGATCGGCCCCGCAGGCCAGAGGCGCCACGAGCATAACGCCATGCTGATCCTCATCGACATCGCCGCCTTGCGGCCGATGGAGGATTTCAAGCGCGATATGAGCGAGCTTGGCGCCGTGGTGCGCGCGCTGCCGCGGCTTGATCCCGATGTCGCGATCATGCTGCCGGGCGAAAGGGGCGCGAAGACTTATGAGCGCCGTTCGCGCGAGGGGGTACCCGTGTCGCAGAAGGCCCTCTCGGGCCTTCTGGAGATTGCGGAAAAGGCGGGCGTCGCGCCGCCGCAGCTGTCCTGATCAGTCCTGCATGGGGATGTTGAGGATGCGCGCTGCGTTGCGCCAGCAGATGTCTTCGCGCAGCGCCTCGTCCAGAGCCGTGTTGTCCATGAAGTGACCCGCTTCCTGCGCCGATTCGAAGGGATAATCGGCCGAGAACATCACGCGCGACCCGCCCAGCGCCGCCACGGCGCAGTTCAGCGGCTCGGCTGAATACATGCCCGAGACCGTGACTGCGATGTTCTCCTTGATATAGGCGGAGGGCTCGCGCTTCAGCTGGACGCCATAGAGCTTGGCGCGGCTGTCGAAACGCCAAAGCAGATAGGGCAGGGTCTCGCCCAGATGGCCCAGCATGAGCAACGCCTTCGGGAAACGATCGAACACGCCGCCGAAGATCATGCGCAGCGCGTGGGTGCCGGTTTCGACGCCCCAGCCCCAGGTCGCGCGGGTGAGTTCCTTATAGGAGCCATAGGTCGCGTATTGCTGGGCGGGGTCGGCGGGGTGGAGATAGATCGGAACCTGCAGCTCTTCGGCCTTGGCCCAGAAGGGGTCGAACTGACGCTCATCGAGATAGGCGCCCATGGAATGACCGTTGATCATGGCGCCCTTGAAACCAAAGTCGCGCACGCAGCGCTCGAGTTCGTGAGCGGCGCCCTTGGGATCCTGCAAGGCTATATGGGCGAAACCCATATAGCGGTCAGGGCGTGCGCTGGTCACATTGGCGAGAAAGTCGTTGGCCTCGGCCGCCTTGGCGGTGGCGCGCGCCGCATCGGGCTCGACCTGCACGCCGGGGCCCGAGACCGACAGAATGGCCTTGGCTATGCCCGCTTCATCCATGCTGCCGAGGCGCATGTCGTCAAAGTCGGCGAGGGCGGCGTAGATCTTATCATAGATGGGCTTGGGCACATCGGTCATGGTCGGCTGCCAGTATTCGATCAGCCCGGGCGAAATAAAGTGTTCTTCCAGCGCGATCTTTTTCATGGCGTTCTTCCCTGATGTGCAAGCCTGCCCGGGTCATCCCGGGCTCTTGTATGCGAGACCGCATATTGATACAGTTGCACCACATGATGGGTCAATAACCTTCGGGAGGCAGAGTCGTGACTATCAAGATCCGTGGCATCGATTTCCAGGACAATCTCGACAACGATATGGGCGTGGAGTTCTACAACCTCTCGCACCGCTTCGGTTACCAGTCGCCAAACTGGCCCTATTTCGAAGATGTGAAGATCGAGCGCATCCATTACATGGCGAAGTCGGGCGTGCTGTCCCAGCGCATCACGACCAGCATGCACAACACCACCCATATCGACGCGCCCGCCCATGTGGTCGCTGGCACGCCCTTCATCAACGAAGTGCCGCTGCCGCACTTCTTCGGCACGGGCATTGTCGTTTCGATCCCCAAGAAGCAGTGGGAATCGATCACCTATGACGATCTCGAAAAGGCCGCTGGCAAGGTCGTGCGTCCCGGCGATGTGGTGATCGTCAACACCGGCTGGCATCACATCTACGAAGACAACGAAGACTATTTCGCGCGCGCTCCGGGCTTCGTGCCCTCCGCCGCTGATTGGTTCGTGGAAAAGAAGGTCAAGGTCGTCGGCCACGACACGCAGGCCAATGACCATCCGCTCGCCACCGCCATCGGTCCGCAGCGCAATGGTCCCCTGCTGCCGCACCTCAAGGAAGAATATTTCGAATGGTCCGGCGGTCGCGACTGGAAGGATGATTTCCCTGAGTGGGAGCCCGTGCATCGCAAGCTCTTCTCGAACGGTATTCTGGGCATCGAGAACGTCGGCGGCGATCTCGACAAGGTCACCGGCAAGCGCGTAACCTTCTCCTTCTTCCCCTGGAACTGGGATCGCGGCGATGGCTGCATCATTCGCCTTGTCGCCATGATCGACAAGCGCGGCGCCTATCGCATCGAGAGCGGGGAGAGCTTCTGATGCACGTCAAGCGCTATCAGGACGCCAAGCCCTATGATGCTGCGAACCATCGCGGCAATTATGGCGTGCGTCTTCAGGGCTTCGAGCCCGGCGGGCCGACCAACCAGTGGGTGGGCCTGTCCCACTTTCTGCCGGGCGGCGGCGCTGGCCCCGATTCCACGCCTTTCGAGAAGGTCTATGTGGTCCTTGAAGGCGAGATGACCGTGATGGTCGATGGCAAGGAAACCGTGCTGAAGAAGCTCGATTCCTGCACCATTCCCGCCAACGAAGTGCGTGAGATCATCAACCGTACGAACGACGTCTGTTCGATGCTGGTGGTCATCCCCTATCCCCCGGGGCACAAGCCATGAGCGAAGAGTTTCTCAAGGATCCGCTCGCGCTCTTCAGCGTGAAGGGCAAAGTGGCGATCGTCACTGGCGCTTCTGGCGCCTTTGGCGCGCTGGCCGCCAAGGTGCTGGCGGGAGCGGGCGCGAAGCTCGTCCTGTCCGCCGGCAAGAAGGCCGAGCTTGACGCGGTGAGCGACGCTTGCCGCGCGCTTGGCGCAGACGTCGAGGGCGTCAATCTGCGTCCCTCGACCGAAGAGGCCTGTGCGCAGCTCGTCGCAGCAGCGGTGGCGCGTTTTGGCCGCGTCGACATTCTCGTCGTCGCTTCCGGCAAGAACGATGTCGCCAAGATCGGCGATATGACCCCGGCGCGTTTCCTCGATGTGATGGACGCCAATGTCACCCAGTCCTGGCTCATGGCGCGCGCTTGCGCGTCCCAGATGCAGGCGCAGGGCGAGGGCGGCAAGATCGTGCTGATGTCGTCCGCGCGTGGCCTGCTTGGCCATCCCGCAGGCTATACGGCCTATTGCGCCTCCAAGGCCGCCGTCGATGGCATGACCAAGGCGCTCGGTTGCGAGCTTGGCCCCACGGGCATCACCGTCAACGCCATCGCCCCGACCGTGTTCCGCTCGCCCCTGACGCAGTGGATGTTCGAAGATAACGACAACGCCAAGCAGGTTCGCGGCGGCTTTCTGACGCGCGTGCCCAAGGGCAGGCTCGGGGAAGCTTCGGACCTTGCGGGACCTCTGTTGTTCCTCGCCTCCAACGCTTCGGATTTTTACACCGGGCACATCCTCTATGCCGATGGCGGCTATACGGCGGGCTAATATGACAATGAAGGCGCGCATTGGCGTTCTGGGCGCAGGCCTCATGGGCCACGGCATAGCGCAGGTTTTCGCATTGGCGGGCCACGAGGTCCGCATTTACGATCCTTCGCCCGCCGCGCTTGAAACCGTGCGCGCCCGCATCGCGGCCAACCTTCGCGATCTCGATGAAGATGAGAGCGCGGCGCAGCGCGTGACGCCCGCCTCGACCATCGCTGAGGCGGTGAGCGATGCGGGTTTCGTCGTCGAGGCGGCGCTGGAAAATCTTGAAGTCAAGCAGGCGCTCTTCGCCGAAATCGAGCGCCATGCGCCCGCCCACGCGATCCTCGCCAGCAATACCTCCGTGATCCCGATCACGCAGATCATGCAGGGCATCGCCGATGGAGCCCGCACAGTTGGCACCCATTGGTGGAACCCGCCTTTCCTTGTGCCGCTGGTCGAGGTCATCGGCACGGACCGAACCTCGCAACAAACAATCGACGCCACCATGGCCCTGCATGAGGCCATCGGCAAAACGCCCGTGCATGTGAAGAAGGATGTGCCCGGCTTCGTCGGCAATCGTTTGCAGCATGCGCTATGGCGCGAAGCGATATCGCTGGTTGAAAACGGCGTCTGCGACGCGCGCACCGTCGATACTGTGGTCAAGGCGAGTTTTGGCCGCAGGCTTGGGGTTCTTGGTCCAATCGAAAACGCCGATCTCGTAGGCACGGATCTCACGCTGGCGATTCACAACACAGTTCTGCCTTCGATTGAAAGCCGGCCAGGACCTTCGCCCTATCTTGAAAGTCTAGTCGCTTCTGGCAAGCTCGGGATGAAGTCGGGCGAGGGCTTCCGCACATGGACCGCCGAAGAACAGGCGGAGTTGCGGCAAAAAGTGGTTCAGCATCTGAAAAAGGCGCGCAAGGACGACGCCTGAAACATTTCATCGGGGAGGGTGACATGAGCAACGAAAACAATTCCATCACACGCCGTCAAGCCGTACGCCTTGGCGCAGGCGCCTTGGCCATGCCGACCGTATTGCGCTCGGGTAGCGCGCTGGCGGCCGACGATGTGATCCGCATCGGCTATGTGAACGCGCGCACTGGCCCGCTCGCAGGCTTTGGCGAGGCTGACGCCTTCACGCTTGAGCAAATGCAGAAGCTGCTGGCCACGGGCCTCACCACTGGCGGCAAGACCTACAAGGTCGAGATCATCGCCAAGGACAGCCAGTCCAATCCCAACCGCGCCGCCGAGGTCGCCTCCGAGTTGATCTTGTCGAACAAGGTGGACCTGCTGCTCGCCACCAGCACGCCCGATGTGACCAATCCGGTCGCTGATCAGGCCGAGGTGAACGAGGTTCCCTGCATCACCACCAACTGCCCCTGGCAGCCCTATTTCTTCGGTCGCAACGGCGATCCGGCCAAGGGCTTCAAATGGACCTATCATTTCTTCTGGGGCCTCGAGGACGTCATCGGCGCCTTCCTCGCGCTCTGGGAGACGATCCCCACCAACAAGGTGGTGGCGGGCATCTTCCCCAATGATGCCGATGGCAACGCCTGGGGCGACGCCAAGATCGGCTTCCCGCCGGCCCTGCAGAAGGCGGGCTTCAAGCTGGTCGATCCCGGCCGCTATCAGCCCATGTCCAACGATTTCACCGCGCAGATCACCGCCTTCAAGCAGGCGGGCGCGGAGATCGTCACCGGCAACATGATCCCGCCGGATTTCGCCACCTTCTGGGCCCAGTGCGCCCAGCAGGGCTTCAAGCCCAAGATCGTCACCATCGGCAAGGCGCTGCTCTTCCCCTCGGTGATCGACTCCCTTGGCGCGCGCGGCGATGGCCTCACCAGCGAAATCTGGTGGACGCCGAACCATCCCTTCAAGTCGAGCCTCACGGGCCAGAGCGCCCGCGACCTCACGGATTCCTACACCAAGGCGACCGGCCGTCCCTGGACCCAGCCCATCGGCTTCCAGCACGCGCTCTTCGAAGTCGCCATCGACGTGCTGAAGCGCGCCAAGAACGTGAAGGATCCAAAGTCGGTTCTCGACGCCATCGTGGCCACCGATTACAAATCCATCGTCGGCCCCGTGAAGTGGAGCGGCCAGCCCGTCAAGAACGTCACCAAGACCCCCCTTGTGGCGGGCCAGTGGCGCAAGACGGACAAGGGCTTCGACCTCGTGGTGGCGCAGAACACGACGGCGCCGGAGATTCCGCTGGGCGGCAAGCTCGTTCCGCTGCCCTGATCCCACCAGCCCATGGCGCCGATCCTTCAACTCGATTCCATTTCGAAAAGGTTCGGCGCCGTGGTCGTGGCCGACGGCCTCGCTTTGTCCGTGCCGCAGGGCCAGGCGCTCGGCGTCATCGGCCCCAACGGCGCGGGCAAGACATCGCTCTTCGGCATCATCACCGGCACGCTGCCGCAGGATGGCGGGCGCGTGCTGTTCAATGGCTCCGACCTTTCGGGCCTCTCGCCCGCCGCGCGTTGCCGCAAGGGAATCGCCCGCTCCTTTCAGGTGCCCCAGCCCTTCGGCGGCATGAGCGTCTTTGAAAATCTGCTCGTCGCCGCCGAATTTGGCCGGGCGGATCGCTCTGGGAATCTCGGCGCTGACTGCGCTGGCATTCTGGAGCGCTGCGGCCTCGCTGATCAAGCCAATCGCCCCGCAGGCTCCCTCACCCTTCTGCAACGCAAGCGCCTTGAATTGGCCCGCGCGCTCGCCACCCAGCCGCAACTGCTCCTGCTCGATGAAGTCGCTGGCGGCCTCACCGAAGAGGAATGCCATGCGCTGGTGAGCCTTGTGCGCGATGTGAAGGAGAGCGGCGTCACCATCATCTGGATCGAGCATATCGTCCATGCGCTGGTGGCGGTGGTGGACCGGCTTGTGGTGCTGCATGGCGGCGCCTTCATCGCCGATGGGGACCCGCGCGAGGTCATCCGCCGCCCTGAGGTGATGGAGATCTACATGGGCATTCCCGCCGATGCGTGATCTCCTGGCCATCTCCCAGCTCGACGCCTTCTATGGGGACTTTCAGGCCCTCTTCAATGTCTCCCTGAGTGTGGGCGAGGGCGAGGTCGTCGCCATCGTCGGCTCCAATGGGGCGGGCAAGAGCACCCTGCTCAAATGCATCGCCGGTCAGATCGCGACACGCAATAACGCCATCTCCTTTGACGGCGCGCCCATTGGCGGCGAGCGCACGCATCTGCTTCTGCGGCGGGGCATTTCGCTGGTGCCGGAAGGGCGGCGGCTCTTCCCCTCCCTCAGCGTCGAGGAAAACCTGCTGATCGGCGGCGAGCATGGGCGCAAGGGTCCGTGGACGCTGGCGCGGGTCTACGATCTCTTTCCCGTGCTGAAGGAGCGGCGCAACCAGCGCAGCACCTCGCTCTCGGGCGGCCAGCAGCAGATGGTCGCCATCGGCCGCGCGCTCATGTCCAATCCGCGCCTGCTTCTGTGTGATGAAATCAGCCTTGGCCTCGCGCCCATCATCGTGCGCGAAATCTACGAGCGCCTGCCCCAGATCATCGGCGACGGCATGTCGCTGGTCATCGTGGAGCAGGACATCGTGCGGGCGCTGGCGGCCTCACGCCGGGTCTATTGCCTGCAGGAAGGGCGCGTCACCCTCCAGGGCGCCAGCGCAACCGTCAGCCGCGAAGAGATCGCGGCGGCCTATTTCGGAGTCTGAGCGATGGATTGGCTCAACTCCATCGTGCAGGGCGTGCTGGTGGGCGGGCTCTACGCCATGTTCGCGGCGGGCCTGTCGCT
>CANBVC010000085.1 GCA_947372795.1 Beijerinckiaceae bacterium | reverse complement strand
CGCAAGGCGGTCGCCGAGGTGCAGAAGCTCGTTGAGGATCTCGGCGCCGAGATCGTGATCGAAATGTCGACCACCAAGGCGCGTTTCACCTTCGGTCCGGTGGTTCTCACCTCCAAGCTGATCGACGGCACCTTCCCTGACTACAACCGCGTGATCCCGACCGGCAACGACAAGTTCCTGACGGTCGATTGCGCGCCTTTCGCCGCCGCCGTGGACCGCGTGTCCACGATTTCTTCGGAGCGTGGCCGCGCGGTCAAGCTCGCACTCACCGAGGGCAAGCTCACCCTCTCCGTCACCAACCCGGATTCCGGTTCGGCGACCGAAGAGCTTGAGGTCGACTATGACTCGACCCCCATCGATATCGGCTTCAATGCGCGCTACCTGCTCGACATCACCAGCCAGCTCGACAGCGACACCGCCTTGTTCAAATTGGCCGATCCCGGTTCGCCGACCGTCATCCAGGATCGCGACGGGGCCGCTGCGCTCTATGTGCTGATGCCGATGCGCGTGTGAGGGGCGCGCCCTTCAAACCGTCATGACATTTGGTTCGGATTACTCAACTTCCCTGCGCCGCCCCATGGTGCGGCGTCTGCAGCTTGTCGATTTCCGCTCCTACGCCACGCTCGACCTCGCGGTGGACGGAGAGCTTATCGCCCTGACAGGCGAGAACGGCGCCGGCAAGACCAACGTGCTCGAAGCCCTCTCCATGTTCACCCCGGGGCGCGGGCTCCGCAGGGCGGACCTTGGCGATCTCGCCCGTATCGGGGGCTCTGGGCGCTGGGCGGCCTCGCTGGCGCTGGAGACCGATGGCGACGTGGTTCAGCTCGGGACAGGGATCGAACCCGCGGAGGGCGGCTCCGCCCGGCGCTGCCGCATTGAGCGCGCGCCCGTCAGCTCCGCCCGCGCCTTCGCCGACCACCTACGCCTCGTCTGGCTTACTCCCGCCATGGACGGACTGTTCGCTGGCCCTGCGGGCGAGCGGCGGCGTTTTCTCGACCGTTTGGTGCTGGCGGTCGATTCCGACCACGGAACCCGCGTGAACGCCCTTGAGCGAGCGCTGCGCAACCGCAACCGCCTGCTCGAGGATGGTATGCGCGAGGCGGCCTGGCTCGACGCCGCCGAGCAGGAGCTGGCGGGCCTCGCCATCGGGGTTTCGGCGGCGCGCATGGAGACCGTGACGCGGCTCGCCGCGCTCATCGCCGCCGGGCGAGACGAGACTTCGCCCTTTCCATGGGCTGAAATCGCGCTTGAAGGCGAGATCGAGCGGATGCTGCCGGTCATGCCCTCCCTCGAGGTCGAGGACCGTTACCGCGACCTGCTGCGCGCCAACCGTGGCCGGGACGCCGCCGCCGGGCGCACTCTCATCGGGCCGCAAGCGAGCGATCTCGTGGTCCTCCACGGCCCCAAGCAGGCCGAAGCCGGGCGTTGCTCCACAGGCGAGCAGAAAGCGCTGCTGGTGGGCCTCGTGCTCGCCCATGCGAGGTTGGTGGCCGCCATGACCGGCATGGCCCCACTGGTGCTGCTCGATGAAATCGCCGCCCATTTCGACCCCCGCCGCCGCGCCGCCCTCTATGAGGAGCTGGGCCGGCTTGGCGGGCAGGTCTGGATGACCGGCGCCGACCCCAGCGCCTTCGAGGGCATGGGCGCGAAAGCGCAGCTGTTCAGCGTCTTGCAGGGCCAGATCGCGCCTGCCTGAAAAAAGCCTTGTACAGGCCTGCGAATCGCCTGTTCGCAGCCCCATATGAAGAGCAAGGAATCCCTGCATCCGCGCCAGTTTTCCGATACATTGCGAATGACGAATCAGAATTTCGCGACATCCCCTCAGACGGGCCCTCCAAAGCCCGCCGAAAGCGTCTGGACTCATGGCCGAACCTGCAGCCTCCCTGCCCCCGACTGATCCCGCCTCGCCCAACGCCTATGGCGCCGACTCCATCAAGGTCCTGCGTGGCCTTGACGCGGTACGCAAGCGCCCCGGCATGTATATCGGCGACACCGACGACGGGTCCGGCCTCCATCACATGATCTACGAGGTGGTGGACAACGCCATCGACGAATCGCTCGCTGGCCACGCCGATCTCGTCACCGTGACGCTGAACCCGGACGGCTCCTGCACCGTCACAGACAAGGACGCGGCATCCCCACCGACATCCACACCGAAGAGGGCGTGTCGGCGGCCGAAGTGATCATGACCCAGCTTCATGCGGGCGGAAAATTCGATCAGAATTCCTACAAGGTTTCAGGCGGCCTGCATGGCGTGGGCGTGTCAGTCGTCAACGCGCTCTCCATCTGGCTGAAGCTTCGGGTCTGGCGCGATGAAAAAGAATTCTTCATTGAATTCGCCCATGGCGACGCGGTAGCCCCGCTCATCACCGTCGGCCCGGCGCCGCTCATCGATGGCAAGCCAAAGCGCGGCACCGAAGTGACCTTCCTGCCCTCGCCCGCGACCTTCACCATGATCGAGTTCGATTATGGGACGATCGAACATCGCCTGCGCGAACTCGCCTTTCTGAACTCAGGCGTGCATGTGATCCTGACGGACGCGCGCCATGCGGAAGTGAAGGTCGAAGACCTGTTCTACGAAGGCGGGCTTGAAGCCTTCGTGCGCTATCTCGACCGCGCCAAGACCAAGCACATGGACAAGCCGATCTTGATCAAGAACGATCGTGATGGCATCGGCATCGAAGTCGCCATGTGGTGGAACGACAGCTACCACGAGAATGTGCTGCCCTTCACCAACAACATTCCCCAGCGCGACGGCGGAACGCATCTGGCCGGCCTGCGCGCCGCGCTTACCCGTCAGGTGACCTCCTATGCGGAATCGACTGGCCTGACCAAGAAAGAGAAGGTCGATCTGTCCGGCGATGATTGCCGCGAGGGCCTGACCTGCGTTCTCTCAGTAAAGGTGCCCGACCCCAAGTTCTCCTCCCAGACCAAGGACAAGCTCGTCTCCTCAGAGGTGCGCCCTGTCGTCGAAGGCCTCGTCAATGAGGCGCTCGGCCGGTGGTTTGAAGAGCATCCGATGGATGCGAAAAAAATCGTGGGCAAGGTCGTCGAGGCCGCGCTCGCTCGCGAGGCCGCCCGCAAGGCGCGCGAACTCACGCGCCGCAAGGGCGTGCTCGATGTGGCGAACCTGCCCGGCAAACTCGCCGATTGTCAGGAGCGCGATCCGGCGAAATCAGAACTCTTCATCGTCGAGGGCGATTCGGCCGGCGGCTCCGCCAAACAGGGCCGCAACCGCGAATATCAAGCCGTGCTGCCCCTGCGCGGCAAGATCTTGAATGTGGAGCGCGCGCGCTTCGATAAGATGCTGACATCGCAGGAGATCGGCACGCTGATCACCGCGCTTGGCACGGGCATCGGCAGCCAGGATTTCAACCCTGACAAGCTGCGCTACCACAAGATCATCATCATGACGGACGCCGACGTCGACGGCGCCCATATTCGCACCCTGCTGCTGACATTCTTCTTCCGGCAGATGCGTGAATTGATCGAGCGCGGCCATATCTTCATCGCCCAGCCGCCGCTCTACAAGGTGTCGCGCGGCAAGTCCGAGCAATATCTCAAGGACGAACGGGCGCGCGAGGACTACCTGATCGAGAATGGCCTCGACAATGCGCTGCTGCGCCTCGCCCATGGCGAAGAACGTGGCGCGGCCGATCTGCGTGGGCTTGTCGAGGAAGCGCGGCTTGTGCGTCAGGTGCTGACCACGCTTCATTCTCGCTATAACCGCGTGACGGTTGAGCAGGCGACGATCGCCGGCGCCCTCAAGCCCATCGCGACGCTCGGAGAGAGCGAGGCGGAACGGCTGGCGCAGGAAGTCGCGCGCCGTCTTGACGCCCTATCTGACGAAACCGAGCGCGGCTGGGAAGGCCGCGTCGAAGATGGCGGCTTTGTCTTCGCCCGCGAAGTGCGTGGCGTCCGCCAGTCCTCGACGCTCGATCCGGGGCTGCTCGCCTCGGCCGAGGCGCGCCGTCTCGACGAGCACGCCCGCTCGCTGCACGAGGTCTACGCCCAGCCCTCACGCTTCGTGCGCCGCAGCGATGAGACGCCCGTCGCTGGCCCCAGCGCCCTTGTCGACACCGTGATGGCCGCAGGCCAGAAGGGCATCAGCCAGATGCAGCGGTACAAAGGCCTTGGCGAGATGAATCCTGAACAGCTCTGGGAAACGACGCTCGACCGCAACGCCCGTTCGCTGCTGCAGGTGAAGGTGCGCGAGGCCGATTCGGCAGATGACATCTTCGTGAAGCTGATGGGCGACGCGGTGGAGCCCCGCCGCGAATTCATTCAGGAAAACGCGCTGAACGTCGCCAATCTGGACGTGTGAGGGCTGATCACATGTCGGAAACACCGGGTCTGAGGCTTCTGGCGCAGGATGAAGAGGATCTCGCGATCCTCTCCGCCCATATGCAGGATGCGCTGGTGCGTGTCGCCGATATGACTTTCGTGCCCAAACCCGGCGTTTTCGCTCTGGTCGGCTCCCGGTTTGACTGGGTGGCCGCCGAAAGGGGTGTTCGGCAACGTCGGCAGGTGGGCCTGCATTTCGATCGGGTGCTGAAAGCGAGCCGCAAGGGCTTTGAAAAGGCCCAGGCCGAGGACGTCCTGAACCTGCTGAGCATGATTTTCACCATGACCGACGCCCCCGCTGGCGTCGTCGATCTCGTGTTTTCGGGTGGCGGCGCCGTGCGGCTTGAGGTGGAATGTCTCGAAGGGCAGTTGCGCGATCTGGGTCCAAGGTGGCAAACCACTCTGCAACCTGGCCACGTCGGAAACGGCGAGCCTCCAACGACCTGATTTTTTCGGAGCAAAAGCGATGCCTTCGCGGCTCGACATGCGGCGCGACACATTCGCCGCCGAATTTACCGCCCTTCTCGCCACCAAGCGCGAGGTCTCGCAGGATGTGGATGCGGCCGCCGCCGCCATCATCGCCGACGTAGTCGCGCGGGGCGATGCGGCGCTGGCCGATTATTCGGCCCGTTTCGACAAGGTGGACCTTGCGAGCGCGGGGCTGCGCATCAGCGCGGCTGAAATAGCCGCTGCTCGGGCCGCCTGCGAACCCGCAGCGCTGGACGCGCTCAAGGTGGCGCATGAGCGCATCACCGCCTTTCACGCCCGCCAGAAACCCTCCGATCTTCGCTTCACCGATGCTTTGGGCGTCGATCTTGGCTGGCGCTGGAGCGCCATCGAGGCCGTCGGCCTCTATGTGCCCGGCGGCACGGCGAGCTACCCATCCTCCGTGCTGATGAACGCTGTTCCCGCCAAGGTGGCTGGCGTGCCGCGCATCGTGATGGTGGTCCCCACGCCCAATGGCGAGGTCAATCCGCTGGTGCTTGCCGCCGCTGAACTTGCTGGCGTCGATGAGGTTTACCGCGTGGGCGGGGCGCAGGCTGTGGCCGCGCTCGCCTATGGCACCGCCACCATCGCGCCCGTGGCGAAGATCGTGGGACCGGGCAACGCCTATGTGGCCGCCGCCAAGCGCCGGGTCTTTGGAACCGTGGGCATCGACATGATCGCCGGCCCCTCCGAAGTCGTGGTGCTGGCGGACGCGACCGCCAATCCCGACTGGATCGCCATGGATCTCATGGCTCAGGCCGAACACGACACCGCCGCCCAGTCGATCCTCATCACCGACGACGCCGGGCTTGCTGACGCCGTGGCGGCGGCGGTCGAGCGCGCGCTGACCACCCTACCCCGCCGCGCCATCGCGCAGGCGAGCTGGAACGATTTCGGCGCGATCATTCTGGTGGAGAGCCTCGCCAAGGCCTTGCCGCTCGTCGATCGGCTCGCGCCAGAACATCTTGAAATCATGGCCGAAGGCGCCGAAGAGCTGTCGGCGGGCATCCGCAACGCAGGCGCGATCTTCCTTGGCGGCCATACGCCGGAAGCCATCGGCGATTATGTGGGCGGCTCCAACCATGTGCTGCCCACAGCCCGCTCGGCGCGATTCTCGTCTGGCCTTGGCGTGCTCGATTTCATGAAGCGCACCTCGATCCTCAAATGCAGCCCTGAAAGCCTGCGCGCGCTCGGCCCATCGGCCATCGCGCTTGGCGAATCAGAGGGCTTGCATGCGCATGCGCGTTCGGTTGCAATACGTCTCAACCTTGGTTGAGACCCCATGCCCCAGCAGGACGCCCAGAGGCTAGATCGGCTGGTTTCCGTCACCCTTGACGAGACCTCCATCGGCCGTGGGAATCCCGATCAGGAGCATGAGCGCCAGATCGCAATCTGGGATCTGGTGGAGGAGAACAGCTTCGGTGTTGAAGGCCATGGGGGCGGCCCCTATGCGCTGATCCTCGCCTTGCAGGAAAAGAAGCTGCTCTTTGACATACGCGACCCCCAGGGCGAGGCCATTGTCTCGCATGTGCTGTCGCTAACCCCCTTTCGCAGCATTTTGCGCGATTATTTCATGGTCTGCGAAAGCTATTACGCCGCCATCCGCACCGCAACGCCCTCCCAGATCGAGGCCATCGACATGGGCCGGCGCGGCTTGCACAACGATGGCGCGCAACTGCTCGCCGAGCGCCTGCAGGGCAAGCTCATCTGCGATTTTGATACGGCCCGCCGCATCTTCACGCTGGTGACCGCGCTGCATTGGAAAGGCTGAGATGAGCGGCGCGGGGCTTGAACCCGCAAACGGACCAGCGCGCGCAAGACCGCAATCCGTGCTCTTCGCCTGCAGCTTCAACGCCGTGCGCTCACCCATGGCCGAGGCGATCGCCAAGCACTTTTTAGGACGCCAGATCTATTTCGCCTCTGCGGGTCTGCGCAGCGGCGAACTCGACGGCTTCGCCGTCGCCGCCATGGAAGAGCTTGGAATCAGCATCGCCAAACACAAGCCCCAGACCTTCGAGGACCTCGAAGACGCAAGCTTCGACCTCATCGTGACGCTCTCGCCAGAAGCCCACCACAAGGCGCTGGAATTCACCCGTACGCTGGCGGTGGACGTCGTCTATTGGCCGACGATGGACCCAACCGCCGTGCAGGGCTCACGCGAGACAATGCTGGCAGCCTATCGCGGCGTGCGCGATGGTTTGCAAAAGCGGATCATGGACGAGTTCGACTGGCGGGCGATAGGGACGCTGTAGGGCGCATGCACGAGCGACGCCTGAAATCTCGACTTTTCAGTTTTTGCACCCTAAAATTACATTTCGCGTCCAAATAGAAGCCTCAGACCTCTGCTCGTTTGGAGAAAAGGTGACAGCAGATGCATCCAGATCTCGTGAACAAGAGCGAAGCCTTGGCGGCTCTGTGTCGCGAGTACGGCGTATCGCGTCTGGAATTATTTGGGTCGGCTGCGCGGGAATACGATTACGACTCGCAGACGAGCGATATTGATTTTTTAGTCGAATTCAGGCCTGAGCGTTCCCTATCGCCTCTCAAGCAGTTTTTTGGGCTTGCACAAGAGCTTGAGGCGCTCTTGGGACGGCACGTTGATCTCGTGGAGGCCGCCAGCATCAAGAATCCATTCGTGAAGGCGACCATCGATCGATCCCGGAAGGTGATTTATGGAGCGTGACGCGCGGGCTTTCCTGTGGGACGCGCAACAGGCCCTCATCGCTATCCAGGAATTCACAGCTGGGATGAACGCGACTACTTATGCAGATAGCGCTTTGGTTCGATCCGCCGTGGAAAGACAATTCGAAATCATTGGCGAGGCCTTAAACCGGCTCTCGAAAACCTAGCCTGATTTGGCGAAAGAGATTCCCAACCTTCGTGAAATTATTGGCTTCAGAAATATATTAATCCACGGATATGCGACTGTTGATCATGGGCGCGTTTGGCAAATAGCCGTCGATTTGGTTCCCGAACTCAGGCACGTCGTATCAGCGCTGCTTGAAAGGCTTGGTAAGGCTTGATCGGAGGCTTTATCGCCCGCACCGTCGCCTCTCTTCACCCCGTCACCCGCTCCGGAAACGCCGCCGCCAAAGCCTCCTCAGTCGCCGCAATAACCCCCCGCTCGGTGATGAGCCCGCTCACCAATCGCGCAGGCGTCACGTCGAAGCCGTAGTTCAGCGCATCAGTTCCTTCTGGCGAAAGGCGGATCGTCGCGAGATCGCCGCTTTCGGTGCGCCCCGCCATATGCGTCACCTCGCGGGCGCTGCGCGTTTCAATGGGGATATCGCTACCTTCGCGCAAAGCGAAATCGATCGAGGGAGAGGGCGCGGCGACATAGAAGGGCACGCCATTGTCATGGGCGGCGAGCGCTTTCAGATAGGTGCCGATCTTGTTGCAGACATCGCCCTGCGCCGTGATGCGGTCCGCGCCGACGATGATCAGATCAACCTCGCCAAGCTGCATCAGGTGGCCCGCGCTATTATCCACAATCAGCGTGTGGGGGACACCATGCTGGCCGAGCTCCCACGCCGTGAGGAAGGCGCCCTGATTGCGCGGGCGCGTTTCGCTGACCCACACATGCAGGGGAACGCCGGCTTCATGGGCCTTGTAGATGGGCGCGGTCGCCGTGCCCCAGTCCACCGTGGCCAGCCAACCTGCGTTGCAGTGGGTCATGATGTTGACGACACCGCCTTTGCGCGCAGCGATCTCCTTGATCAGCGCGAGGCCGTGATCGCCGATGGCGGCGTTGTTGACGACATCCTCCTCCGCGATGACGGAGGCTGCGGCATAGGCGGCTTTGGCGCGTTCGAAAGGCGCGAGAGGCGCCAGCAGTCGGTGCATCTCCTCGACCGCCCAGGCGAGATTGACGGCGGTAGGGCGCGCGCCCGCCAGCCGCTCGCAGGCCTCGTGCAAGGCTGCATCCGAATCATCCGCCAGCATGGCCAGAGCCACGCCATAGGCGGCCGTAACGCCGACCAGCGGCGCGCCGCGCACCCACATGTCCGCGATGGCTGTCACGGCGTCGTCGAGGCCAATGAGGCGGCGCGTCTCGAAGGCATGGGGCAGCGCCGTCTGGTCGATGATCACGACCCCCAAACCGTCCTCATCCACAAAGATACTGCGATAGTCTTGGCCGAGCGCGCGCATGATCGATCCTCCGTGTTTTCAGTCTAGCAAAACCGGCCGCGCGAGGCGATTGACTCCGCGCTTGCGATGACTAGGCTTGCGCGTCCAATGCCGGGGTCCGCCCGGCGCTAACGAGCCAGCAGGTCTTCATGTCCAAATTGATCTTCCCCGCCGCCCCGGCGCCGACCCTCGCCATCGCGGGCAGCGATGACCGGATTCCCGTTCAGCGTGTCTTCTGCGTGGGCCGCAACTACGAAGAACACGCCAAGGAAATGGGCCAGCAGGTCGAGCGTGACGAGCCCTTCTATTTCACGAAGTCGCCAGAATCTGTCGTGGCTGATGGCGCGACCATTCCATACGCTTCCGCCACCACGAACTATCACTATGAGTTCGAGCTGGCCGTCGTCATCGGCGAGCCCGCCTTCCGTGTTTCGAAGGAAGACTCGCTGTCCAAGGTCTATGGCTACGCCTGCGCCCTCGACATGACCCGCCGCGATCTGCAGCTGATGAAGCGCGCCAAGCAGCTGCCTTGGGATATCGGCAAGGACATCGAATATTCCGCCCCGATCGGCGTCGTGGTCCCCGCCGCCAAGTTCGGCACGCCTGGCGCACAGCGCATCGAGATGCGCCAGAACGGCGTCACCAAGCAGGATTCGACCTTGGGCCATCTCATCTGGTCCGTGCCCGAGATCATCTCGCATCTGTCGACGCTCTATCATCTGCGTCCGGGCGACGTGATCCTCACCGGCACCCCTGCGGGCGTGGGTCCTTGCCTGCCCGGCGATGTGCTGGAAGGCACGATCGAAGGCGCCGGCAGCCTGAAGGTCACGATCGGCCAGCCGGTCTGATCGCAGCGCACAGGTTTTCAACGGCGGGGCTTGTCCCCGCCGTTTTCTATTGGGCGTCTTGATTGACAAAGACGGCGGCGCTTCGCATCCTCCCGCCAACATTGGAGGATCGCGAATGCCCGTATTGAAGGTCAACGGCCGCACGCATGACGTGCAGGCCGCCGAAGATGCGCCCCTGCTTTATGTGCTGCGCAACGACCTTGCGCTGAACGGCCCGAAATACGGCTGCGGCCTCGCCCAATGCGGCGCCTGCACAGTACTGGTGGATGGCCAGCCCGTGCGCTCCTGCGTCACGTCAGCAAGCGCCGTCGCAGGCAGCGACATAACCACGCTGGAAGGCTTGAGCGCAGGCGGAAAGCCCAGCAAGCTGCAGCAGGCCTTCATTGACGAACAAGCCATGCAATGCGGCTATTGCGTCAATGGAATCATCATGCGCGCGCAGGCCCTTCTCAACCAGACGCCCAAGCCCACGGAACGCGAAGTGCGCCTCGCGCTCGATGGAAACCTCTGCCGCTGCGGCGCGCAGAACCGCATGGTGCGCGCCGTGCTTCGCGCCGCGCAGGAGGGCTGAGCCATGACGATTGAAACAACCCGCCGATCGCTTCTTGCTGGCTCGGGCGCGCTGGCGCTGGGCTTCTCCATCACCGGCTATAGCTTCGCCCAACAGGCCGCAGGTCCCGACCTGCCCGGCGATCTCAAACTGCATCCCAAAATCTCCTCTTGGCTGCGTATCGAAGCCAATGGGCGCGTGCGCCTGCTGGTCGGCAAGGTTGAGCTGGGACAGGGCATTCTGACCGCGCTGTCGCAGCTTTGCGCTGAGGAGCTGGAGATTGATCTGAAGCGCCTGGACATCACCTCCGGGGACACGCAAATCGTGCCGGATGAGGGTGTCACGGCAGGCTCTTTCTCCATGCCCTATTGCGGCAGCGCAGTGCGGCAGGTCTCGGCCGAAGCGCGGCAGATCCTCGTGTCGCTGGCCGCCGCCAAACTGAACGCCGACGCAGCGAGCCTCACCGTCGCTGATGGAACTGTGAAGGCGCCGAATGGATTGAGCGTCACCTATTGGACGCTGGTCGCAGGCAGCGAGCTTGAAGTGAACGCCACCGGCAAGGCGCCGCTCCGCCCGCGCGAGGCGCGTCGCTATGCAGGCAAACATGTGCCGCGCATCGACATTCCCGCCAAGGTCATGGGCGATCAGATTTTCCTTCAGGACTTTCGGCCGCAAGGCATGCTGCATGGGCGCGTGCTGCGTCCCCCGGCCTATGGCGCCAAGCTCGTGAAGCTCGACGTCGCTGAAGTCGAGAAAATGCCGGGCGTCGTGAAGGTTGTGCGCAACGGCGATTTCGTAGGCGTCATCGCGGCGCGCGAGGAGCAGGCTTTGAACGCCCATGCGCGGCTGCAATCCATCGCGCAATGGGACGTGCCCGCGACCAGCGAAACGCAGGACACCGTTCACGACTGGCTGCTCAAGCAGCCGGAGAAACTGACGGTCATCAAGGACCAGCCCAATAAGGCCGTACCGACTGACGCGCAAACCGTGGAGGCGAGCTACAAGCGCCCCTATCACATGCACGCCTCCATCGGCCCCTCCACGGCCATCGGCCTGCTGGACGCGCAGGGCGTGACCCATGTCGACACACATAGCCAATCGGTTTTTGAGACTG
>CANBVC010000084.1 GCA_947372795.1 Beijerinckiaceae bacterium | reverse complement strand
TCCACCAGCTATCTCGACAAATACCCGGGCGACCCGAAGTTCGCGCCCATTTTCGAGGAGCTGAACCGCCGCAAGGCCGTGGTCTATTTCCACCCCACCACCGCGGCCTGCTGCACCGGCATCCTGCCGGGGATCGGCGATTCGTGGATCGAGGTGCCGCATGACACCAGCCGCGCGGTGCTGAGCCTGCTGTTCAGCGGGGCCCTGCGCAAATATCGCGACATCACCTTCCTATGGTCCCATGGCGGCGGCACGATCCCCATGCTGTCGAGCCGCATCGACTGGCTGTCGAACCTGCAGGTGAAGAACCGCAAGGATTTCGCGCCTGACGGCATCGAGGCCGAGTTCAAGCGTTTCTATTACGACACCGCCAATGCGGGCTACGCCGGCCCCATGGCCGCTTTGCTCAAGCTCGTTCCGGTTTCGCAGATCGTCTTCGGCACGGATTATCCCTATGTCTCGACCGAGGCCAATATGAAGGCCCTTCGGACGGCGGGCTTGTCCGACGAGCAAATCCGGGCCATCGAAACGCAGAACGCCAAGCAGTTTCTCCCGCGCCTGCGCGGTTGAGATTGATCAGGGGAACAATCCATGTCCGACGCCTTGCTTCACGGTTACTTCCGCTCCTCCACCGCCTTCCGCGTGCGGATTGCGCTCAATCTGAAGGGTGTGGCCTATGACCAGACCTTCCGCCATCTGCGCAAGGGCGAGCAGCGGGCGCCCGACTATCTGAAGCTGAACCCGCAAGGCCTCGTGCCGACCCTTGAGATCGATGGCCAGACTCTGACCCAGTCGCTGTCGATCATCGAATATCTCGAGGAGACACGGCCCAATCCCGCGCTCCTCCCGAAGGACGCCGCTGGGCGCGCCCGCGTGCGCTCGCTCGCCTATGCGGTGGCGCTGGAAATCCATCCGATCAACAATCTGCGGGTGCTCGAAGACCTCAAGATCCGCTTTGGCGCCGATGACGCTGCGGCGGCGGGCTGGTTCCGCCATTGGGTGGTCGAGACCTTTGGCGCGTTGGAGACGCGTCTGGCGAGCGAGGCCGGGACGGGCAAGTTCTGCCATGGCGATGAGCCGGGGCTGGCGGATATCTGCCTCGTGCCGCAGGTCATCAACAACACGCGCTTCAACGTGGATATGACGCCCTATCCCACTATCAGCCGCATCCATGCAGCCTGCATGGAGCTCGACGCCTTTAAGAAGGCGGCGCCGGCTAATCAGCCTGACGCGGAGTAGGGCGGGGGCTTTTGAAAATGGTGGCCGCCGGTGGTTAAGCGCTGGCGGCCTTTTTCTTTGAGGGCCATTGCGGCGCCTCGCCGCGCTCTTTGCAGAAGCGGAGATAATCCTCCACTGACTCTGCGAATGCGTTCGGCAATGCCGCTTTTGCTTTGCTCTGAAAGGTGATGACGTCGCGCAGGTCCGCTGCCTCGCCGTGGTGAAGGCCTGAGCCTTCGTCGTAATCGATGGTGGCTTGATAGCCTTTGTAGGTCAGTGTGTTCATGGCTGGATGCCGTGCCGTTTATATGCCGGCGTCAAGGCGACGCCACTATGCTGGGAATCAATCTACACCCGCCCCACCATCAACTGCAAGGCTCAAGCCCAACGCCCCGCATGATCTCCCGCGCTTCCTCGCCGCGCAGATAATCCATCAGCGCGTGAGCGGCAGGCGGAGCCATGTCGCCCACGAGCGCCTGCATAGCGTATTCGGTCTGCATTTCCTTTGGGAGGCGACCGAGGAAGCGGATACCCTTGATGGGGACGATCTCGCTGGAAAGCGTGATCACAGCCTGCGCAAGGCCTTCCGCTACCCGGGCTGACACGACCGAGCCCGGCCCATTGATGAGGATCGCCCGCGCCCGCAGCGCCTCGCCAAATCCCAGCGCATCGGCGGCGGCCATGACTTCATTGGCGACATTCGTGCCTGCCTTCGGGTCTGAGAGCGCGATGGATTCCAGCGCCGCGATGGTCGCGCCCAGCTCCGCCACACTGGCGACCGACAGCCACGGCCCAGCCTCCGGCGCGCCCATGCCTAGTGGGCTCACGGCAAGTTTGAAGCTGTTGGTGGGCGTCGCCAGACCGTCGGCGCGGGCCTTCGCCAGAACCGACGCCACTACCACGCCTGCGTCAAATGGCAGGCCCGCCGCAAGATGCTCGCGGGTTGCAGCAGGGGTGGCGAAGGTGAGGGCGAGGCTAACGCCCTGCGCCGCCTCGAACCGTGGGGCCAGAGCCTCCATCGCGGCGCGAAAGCCGCCTGCGCACAAGATGTTAAGCTGATCGGTCATGCGCCGCCCCTTTTCAAAGTCGGCGCTGTTTCGCACGCGCCCCTGCAAGCTTCAACTTGAGCGTCTACGCAGCCTGTTGCGCAAGGGCCTTGTCTCGCCTATCCCTTGACATACTTGGGAGGCTGAGCGCCTGCCCGCCAGTCTGGAGATTGTCCATGGATCGCGTTTCGTCCGCAGGCCTCAGCATCGCTCGTGAACTCTATGATTTCGTGAACACGGAAGCTCTGCCGGGCACAGGCCTCGCCCCTGACGCCTTCTGGGGCGGTCTCGCCTCCATCATCGCGGATCTCGCGCCGCGCACCTCTGCGCTCCTGGCTGTGCGCGATGACTTGCAAGTCAAAATTGACGCCTGGCATGTGGCGCATAAGGGCAAGCCGCATGACGCTGCGGCCTATGAAGCGTTCCTGCGCGAGATCGGCTATCTCCTTCCCGAGCCCGCGCCCGGCTCCATCCGCACCCAGAATGTGGATGACGCCATCGCCCGTATCGCTGGCCCGCAGCTCGTGGTTCCCGTCTCCAACGCCCGCTACGCGCTCAACGCCGCCAACGCCCGCTGGGGCAGCCTCTATGACGCCCTCTATGGCACGGACGCGATCTCTGACGAGGGCGATGCGGCCCGTGGCAAGGGTTATAATCCCGCGCGCGGCGCCAAGGTCATCGCCAAGGCTCGCGAAGTGCTGGACAGCATCGCGCCGCTGGCCTCCGGCAGCCATGCCGATTCCATCGGCTACGCCATCGTCAACGGCGCGGTTGCGGTCACGCTAAGCGGTGGCGCGACGACGGGCCTCAAGGATCCCGCGCGCTTTGCGGGCTATGACGGCGATGTGGCTTCGCCCTCGCTCATCCTGTTCGTCAATAACGGCCTGCATGCGGAGTTGTGCTTCGATCGCTCCAGCGCCATCGGCAAGACCGATCCAGCTGGTGTCAGCGATGTCGTGATGGAATCGGCACTCACCACCATCATGGATATGGAAGACTCGGTCGCCGCCGTCGACGCCGAAGACAAGGTGCAGGTCTATCGCAACTGGCTTGGTCTGATGAACGGAACGCTGACGGCGAGCGTCGAGAAGGCGGGCGGCACGATCGAGCGCCGCCTCAACGCCGATCGTCGCTATACGCGCCCCGATGGCAAGACGCTCTGGCTCTCTGGCCGCAGCCTGATGCTGGCGCGCAATGTCGGCCATCACATGTTCACCGACATGGTGCAGATGAATGGCGCGGATGTCCCCGAAAGCATCGTCGACGCCGCCGTGACCGCGCTCATCGCCCAGCATGACCTCAAGGGCTCGCAGCAGGTGAAGAATTCGCGCGCGGGTTCGGTCTATATTGTGAAGCCGAAAATGCACGGGCCCGACGAAGTGGCGCTCGCCAATGATCTCTTCTCCCGCGTGGAAGATCTCGTCGGCATGCCGCGCTTCACCATGAAAATGGGCATCATGGACGAGGAGCGCCGCACCACGGTCAATCTCGCCGCCTGCATCCTTGCCGCCGCCGACCGCGTGGTCTTCATCAACACAGGCTTCCTCGACCGCACGGGCGATGAAATCCACACGTCGATGGAAGCGGGCCCCATGGTCCGTAAGAACGACATGAAGACGACGCCCTGGATCCCCGCCTATGAGGATTCCAACGTCGATATCGGTCTGCTCTGCGGCCTGCCGGGCCGCGCGCAGATCGGCAAGGGCATGTGGGCGGCGCCTGACCGTATGGCCGACATGCTCGTGCAGAAGGTCGGGCATCCCATGGCGGGCGCCAATACCGCCTGGGTGCCGTCCCCCACCGCCGCGACCCTGCATGCGCTGCACTACCATCAGGTCAGCGTCGCCGAGCGTCAGAAAGAGATCGCCAAGCGTCCGCGCGCCAAGCTCTCCGACATTCTGACGATCCCGGTCTCGCAGTCGAACTTCGCGCCCGACGCTGTGCAGCAGGAGCTGGACAACAACTGTCAGGGCATTCTCGGCTATGTCGTGCGCTGGATCGATCAGGGCGTCGGCTGCTCCAAGGTGCCGGACATTCACGATGTCGGCCTGATGGAAGATCGCGCCACGCTGCGTATCTCAAGCCAGCATATCGCCAACTGGCTGCGCCATGGCGTCGTCAGCGAACAGCAGGTGCGAGATACATTGAAGAGGATGGCGGCGGTCGTGGATCGGCAGAACGCTGGCGACCAGCTATATCGCCCGATGGCGCCCGCCTGCGATGGCGTCGCCTTCCATGCGGCCTGCGACCTCATCTTCAATGGACGCGAACAGCCCAACGGCTATACGGAATTCGTGCTCCATGCGCGTCGTCGCGAGGCTAAGGCGCGGGGCTGAATCAATTCGGCCGCCGGGCGCAACCGGCGGCCTACCATCCGGCCTGACGCATTAATTCCATGACGATAGCGCCGAGCAGGGCGCCGATGATGAGATAGGCGAGCCGGGGCCAGCGCAGGATCCCGTCTTTGTCGAAGGGGTCATTCATGCGCGGGGACTATTGCTCGATCACCGAGCATTCGCCCCCCGATTTTTCTATTCGGTCACAGACCGCCTCAGCGTCCGCCTCGCTAAGGCCGGCGCTGCGCACATGCCAGACATAGGCGCCGTCCTGCTTCGCGCGGTGGTAATTCAGCCGTCGCGCGCCGAGCGCAGTTCCGAACTTCTGCTTCATCTGTCCAACTTTGGCGCGCGCCGCCCCTTCGGTTTCAACGCTCGCCAGCACGATGGCGAAGCCGCCGCGCGTTGGCGCTTGAGGCTCCGCCACGGACGTTTCAATGGCTACGGGCGTCGCCTTTGTAGGGGGGAGGGGCGCAGGAGCGGCCAGAGCGATCTGGGTCTGCATCGTCACACCCTGGGGCTGAACAGGCGCAGGAGCGCTTGGGCGGCGCTCTGGCTGGGGGGCGAGAATGAGGCGCGGCGCGCTGATCTGCTGGGCGTCGCTCACCACGGCGGTCATCGGCGCGGGGGTCGTGATCTGCCGGGTCGGTTGTAGCGCCAGAGGCATCATCGCCGGATCCTGAGCGATCGTTTCAGGCTCGGGAGCGGCCGTCATGGCGGCGATCAGGACGGAGATCGGAGGCGTGGGGGCGGACTCAGCGGACAATGCGGGGCTGGCTGCGATTTGCGGCGGCTGCACAGCGGGACGGATCTGGGCGCTTACGATGGTCGTGCCGCTCGCCGCACCAAGGGGCGCGCCGGTCAAGAACCATACGCCGAAAGCCCCGCCCAGCACGCTCATCACGACTGCCGGCAGCGCCAGCGACGCTCCACCGGCGTTGCCCCGCTTCGTCAGACGGCGCGGGGCCGCCCTCGTATGGCCATGGTCAGCCAAATCCCGCCATGTGGAGCTCACGACGCCTCCTGATCACACACTCAAACCCTTGCGGGCCAAGCTTTGCTTGACGCCGACTTGTGGCGATCGTGGGGCAAAAACGGCCAAGATGGAACAGGAATCTTTTTCAAAGCGCTTTCTGTGCGTTTGCTTTTGGATAAAAGCCGCTTAAACCGGACCAGTTCTTCAAAAGGAGTCTCCCATGGCGCGAAAACCCGCGAGCCGGACTGAATTCGTGCTTTTTGACGTCACTTACGAGGACGGCAGTCAACGCTCCAATCGCAGGGTTCCCGGCGAATTGTTGGGCGGTCTTGACGCGGATGCGCCAGCGCGCGCCGTCATTGAAGCGCAAGATCGTGAAATTGCGGAGAAATCCGGCCTTCCGCCGCTGCGTATCAAATCGCTTAAGCGTTCCGGCAAGAAATAAAGGCGGCGGCGTCCGTCTTTTCCGCTATGCCCCGGCTCACGAGACAAAAGACGTCAGTGCGGCTATAAACCTCTTTCGTTTGATGGTCGCCGCCTGTCGTCACATCCGCACGTTGGGCGCGTAGAATCTCAATCTTGGGGAGAGAAATATGTCGCCGCGCCTTGCTTCACCCGCCGTGAAAATGACCCTTGCCGCCCTTGCTGTCGCTGTGGCGAGCCCTGTCGCCGCGCAATCGAAAATCAACCTCAGCACCGTGCAGTCCATCGGTTCGGTCGTCACCTACATCGCGCAGGACAAGGGCTACTTCAAGGCCGAGGGGCTGGATGTCGATATTCAGCTCGTCAGCTCCGCCGCCCAGGCGGTCGCCTTGCTCGCCCAGAACGAGTTGCAGGTGATGGAGGGCGGCGTTTCCATTGGCTTCTTCAACGCCCTCGAAAAGGGCATGCCGATGATCATGACCTCCGATCGCGTCTCCTCGCCAATCGGGCACAAGCTGATCGTTCGCGCCAATCTCAAGGGCAAGATCACCAAGGTCGAAGACCTCAAGGGCTTGAACGTTGGCACCAACGCCATCGCCTCAGTCACGACATATGAACTTGGAAAATTGTTGGCCAAACATGGCGTCTCCCTGAAGGATATCGAGCTCAAGCAGCTGGGTTTTCCGCAGATGAGCCCGGCGATGAAGAATGGCGCCCTCGACGCGACGCTCAATATTCCGCCCTTCGCCAACGCCATGGAGGATGCGGGCGATGGTTTCACAATCGCGCGTGTGGATGACGAGGTCGAGCCCTCGCCCATGACCATCGCCGCGAGCTTCATCAACACGGACTGGGCGGCCAAGAATAAGGATGTCGTTCGCCGTTTCTTCGTCGCCTATGTCAAGGCCACGCGCGATTACTGCCTCGCCTATCACAACGGCCCGAATCGGAAGGAAGTGATGGAGATTGCGCTTAAGAATGGTCTCGAGCGCAGCATTGAAGAAATCGACAAGACGGAATGGACTGGCCGCAGCATGAATGGCGCCGTCAATATGAAGAGCGTGATGGACCAGCAGGCCTTCTATATCGAGCAGGGCTTCGTGGAGCGCGCGACCTCAGAAGAGCGCATGTATACGACCGAATATGTCGACTATGCCGTCGGCAAGCTCGGTCCCGCGCCTGCGGTCAACCCGGCCTCCAAGTTGCCTGGCTGCCGCTGAACGACTCAAAAAGCGGGTGCCCCGTCAGGGGCGTCCGCACGAAAACCACCTTCTGCTTTCAATCTGCATGGAAGCAATGGTACCGCCACCCCGGCTTGAACGGGGGACCTCTAGATCCACAATCTAGCGCTCTAACCAACTGAGCTATGGCGGCCCGGAACGGCTTCCTAGAAGCAAAGCGCGCCAAATGCAAGCGCCGCAGGACATGTTCCGTCCAATAGCGCTTCGCCGTGGAGCTCAATCCCAATAAAAACGCCGCCTCGCAAGGCGGCGTCTTATCTTGAAAATCAGGCCGCCATGCTCTTTTCGAAGCTGGCCTTCAATGGCTCGGCCGCCTCAACCGCGACTTTTTGCGCCAGCGCGGTCATTTCCTTCATCTGGTTGGAAATGACCTCGAACTGCTTGCGGGCGAAGTCAGTCTGAAGCGAGAGAGCTTCGGGAATCGACCTCGCCGCAGCCAGCGCCTTGAAATGTTCGAGGCTGGCGTCAGCCTGCGCCTTCAGTCCTTCAAGCGCCTTCTGGTTCAACTCTCCGATTCCGCGCGTGACGGTCACATAGCTCGTCTCGATTGTATCGGTGACGTCCTCGGCCGCATGTTTCACCTTGTCGTAGGCGGCGCGGGTCTGAACCAGAGCCTCCTCCGAAGCGCATCGCAGGGTCTCCTGCGCTTCCTTGGCCTCGGAGACCGCCTTCTCGGCGGTCTCATGGATGAGAACATCCAGCACGGGAGACATCATGGCTGGGGCTTCCCTGGCGGTCTCGACGGCTTCGGCCGCCTTGGCCATGATCTTTTCGGGCGCAGAGCTCATCTTCTTCGCCAGTTTGGATCCTGCGGACGAGGATTTAGGCTTGCTTGGGGTTGCCATGAACTGTCCTCTCCGATGGAGCGTTACTTCTTGATCCCGGTCGCCTTCTGCATGGCTTCGCCGAGTTCTTTGGTCTGAGCCTGGAGATTGGCCATCTGAGCCTTCACATAGTCGCTCTGGAGCTGCATGACCTCTTGAATGTCCTTGGCGTGAACAAGTTTCTCAGCGAGGTCGAAAGCGGCGTTCACATTGTTCTCGGCGATAGCGACGGCCTTCGCGGACATATCCTTGGCGCCTGAGAGGGCGGGGTTGGCCACTGGGGTCTCGATGGAGGTCGTGCTCTTCTGCACAGCGCCGATGAAGCCCTCGAAGGCCTTGCGGGCCTGAGCGACGCTACGTTCGGCGAATTCACGCATTTCGGTGGGCACTTCAAAAGTTGGCGTCGACATTGCTACTCTCCTTCAGGTGAACCCATCTGCGTGTGGTAGGGTTGCAGGCCGCAGCCTGATAACGCGGCAGGAACCATATAGATCAACTTATGGTGCGGCGCAACATAATTGTGCGCCGCACAAAAATTTACGATGTTTTAAGGAATTCGCCCCGTTCGCCTGCTCGGCCATGGACCCAACCCTTCACTCGGATTAAGCTTTAGTTAAGCCTGTTCAGGTGGCGACAGGCGTAGTGTGCGTAAAAAGGCGTTGCGGTTCATGGATTTCGACTCGTCGAGACCCTTTTCTGGCGATCTGGCCGCCCTTCTGGCGGAGCCGGCGCTTGCCATGTCGCTGTCCAAGGGCGGCGCGATCTTCGTCGCCGCCATGGCGCCTACTCGGATTGTCTACGCCTCCGGTTCTCTGCAGATTTTTCTCGGCGCCTCCTCAATAGGGGAACTTGCGAATCGCCTGCTTCCCGGTGGGCAAGGTCGGCCGGGCCTTGCCGAACGATTCGCTCAGCTGGCTCCCGGCGCGCCGGGACGGTTGGAGCGAGTGCGATTCGCCTTCGGCCTGCGTGTCGAGACCGTGACGGTGATGCTGCGCCGCACGCCTGCGCCCGGCTCCTTCATCATCGGCATGTTGGTCGATGCGCGGATCGCGCAGCCGCAGGGCGGCTTCCCTGCAGCCCTCACCGAAAGCGCGCCAGCCGCCGCCATGGCGCCTGCGCCGGTCGTCGCGCCCATAGCGCCAGTGATGATCGCGCCAATGATCGCCGCGCCTGTCCACGCGGCCTCTGCCGCGCCATTATCCGCACCCTCGGGCGAGGCGGGAGCAATTGCGGCGAATCTTGGACAGCGTCACGCCAACGCGCCTTTCCTGCGCTTTCTCTGGCAGACTGACGCCGCCGGTCGTCTCACCAGCCTCACCGGACCCTTCTGCGAAGTGCTTGGCTGCTCGCTTGAGGCCCTGCAAGGTCAGGACTTTGCGGAACTGGCGCGCGCCTGCGGTCCTGACGCTGAGGACAACCTTCGCAAGGTGCTCGGCGCACGCGACACCTGGAGCGGCCTTGATCTTCTCTGGCCCCTCGCCAGCTCCAAGGTTGCCGCGCCGATCACGCTTGGCGGATTGCCTGCCCTCGACGCTCAGAGAGTTTTCCATGGCTATCGGGGCTTTGGCGTCATCCACATCAACCGGCTGGAGCCCTGCGCCCGCGCTTGGACGCCGCCTTCGCCCATCGCGCATTCAGCCCCGGCGTCGACGCCGGAGCCCGTCAGCGCGCCCGCCAGCTCCTTCGTGGGTCTGACGAATGTGGTCTCCATTCGCGAGCGGCGGCACGATTCGCCGCTTATCCCGGTCGAGGCGCCTGCGCCGGAGCCGGAGGCGCCCGTAGCCCCGCCACAAAAACCTGCGCGCACCCGCGAGGCCTCCAACCTCGTTGAGCTCAGCTCCACCGAGCGCACCGCCTTCCGCGAGATCGCCCGGGCGCTTGGCGCGCGGATTGACAATGATGCGCCGCCGCGCCGCGAATCCAGCGAGGATCGCGCCAGGCGGATCCGTGACCTGATCGATCTTGCGACCGTGCGCGCCACGACCGCGCCGATCGAAAGGCCTCGCAGCCTGCGCTTGGCGCAAGAGGCGCCACCAGAGCCTCCACAAGCCCCGCCCGAGCCGCCCCGCGCAGCGCTCGAAGCGCAAGGCTCCATTCTCGATGGCGTCGCCGGCAATGCGGCCGCGCTGCTCGATCGCCTGCCAGTCGGCGTGCTCGTCAGCCGCATGGAAATCCCGTTCTTTCTCAACCGCACTTTGCTCGACCTTCTGGGTTTCAGCGATGCGGACGCATTCCACGCCGCTGGTGGCCTTGATTCCATCTTCACGGGACGCGCGCAGGATCGCGATCCGCCTGGCTCGACCTCCATTCGCGCCGCCGACGGCGAGATCATTCCCGTCGACATTCGTATTCAGGCCATTGAATGGGATGGCGCGCCCGCCACGCTCACCACCTTCCGCAAGCCCGAGGCGGATTTGAACCCGCGCCTGCGCAGTCTCGAAAGCGACCTGCGCGAGCGAGAGCTTGAGACGCGCGAGCTGCGCACCATTCTCGACACGGCCACCGATGGCGTCGCTGTGCTTGACGGGCAGGGCGCGATCCTGTCGCTCAATCGTTCCGCTGAGGCTCTGTTTGGCTATGAGCAGGGCGATGTGGCGGGCGAACCCTTCACCAGCTTGCTGGAGCGCGATAGCCATCCCGCCGCGCTCGATTACCTTGAGGGGCTGAAGTCGAACGGCGTCGCCAGCGTCATGAATGATGGGCGCGAATTCATCGGCCGCGCGCGTCAGGGTGGGTCGATCCCGCTCTATGTGACGCTGGGCCGCATCGCCTCATCCGGCGAGCAGAAATTCTGCGCCGTGCTGCGCGATCTCACCCCCTGGAAAAAGGTGGAGCGGGAGATCGAGGCCGCACGCAAGGATGCTGAACACGCCAGCGCTCTCAAGTCCGATTTCCTCGCGAAGGTCAGCCACGAGATCCGCACGCCGCTGAACGCCATTCTGGGCTTCGCCGAAGTCATCATGGAAGAGCGTTTCGGCCCTGTCGGGAACGAGCGGTACAAGGACTATCTGAAGGACATCCATTCCTCCGGCGTCCATGTGATGAGCCTCGTGAATGATCTGCTCGATCTGTCGAAGATCGAGGCGGGGAAGCTCGAACTGAATTTCGGCAGCGTCAACGCCAACGTCATTGTGGCCGAATGTATCTCCATCATGCAGCCGGCGGCCGATCGCGCGCGGGTCATCATCCGCAGCTCGCTGGCGCCTCGTTTGCCCAATATCGTGGCGGATGAGCGTTCGCTGCGCCAGATCGTGCTCAACCTTCTCTCCAATGCCGTGAAGTTCAACGAGGCGGGCGGTCAGGTGATCGTCTCGACCGCGCTGACCGACGCTGGCCATGCGGTGGTCCGCATCCGCGATACCGGCTTTGGCATGAGCGACAGCGAATTGCAGATCGCCATGGAGCCCTTCCGCCAGATCGCGAC
>CANBVC010000083.1 GCA_947372795.1 Beijerinckiaceae bacterium | reverse complement strand
AGATCGCTGACGATCTTCGCGGGATGCTGGTCGTTGACGAGCATCAGATAGGCGTCGTTGGCGTAGGAGGAGAGCGAGCCGATCCAATTGAATTTCAGTGGATCGAACCGCACATTTGGGTTGCCCTCGTAGGCGAGCTGCGGCGTGCCCCGCTCCATGATGGCGATCGTCGTTCCATCCTGCTCGCGCGTGTTGACGAACTGGTTCGCCACCAGCATGCCGCCCGCGCCCGGCATGTTGCGCACGACGACCGTTGGCTGGCCGGGAATAAAGCGCCCCAGATGTCTCGCGACGAGGCGCGCATTGAGGTCGAAATTCCCGCCCGGCGATGTCGGCACGACGATGCTGACCGTGCGGCCGGGGTAGAATTGTTCGGGCGTTTGCGCGGCGATGGGGCTCGCCCATGCCAAAGCTAGCGCTAGCGTGGGGGCGATCAGCCGGACGAAGGCGGATGCAGGCATTTTCGACCTCCGTCAGGGCAAGGGCGGCAGGGTCGCAAGCAGCTGGCCATAGCCCTGCCGCGGCTCGTTCACATGCAGTCGCTTCTGGAATTCCCAGACGCGCGCGGGCACGGGGTGGATCACGGGAACGCCCAGATCTCGCTCCAGAAGGTCGATGATATGCAGTGTGCGCCAGCCAGAGCCCAGCATATAGATGGCGTCGGCGCCGCCGTTCTTGAGGAAGTGATGCTTGATGAAGGCGTAGACCTGTTCCCCAGATAGCTCCTGAGCCTTGTTGAAGGGCGTCTCATAGCCTTCCATGCAGCGCACTTCGAAGCCCGCGTCGGTGAAATATTGGCCGAATGTGTTGTTGATCTCGCCGGGGAAATAACTCACGCCCACGATGCTTTTCGCCTTCAACGCGCGCAGCGCCGTGATGTGATTCTGCCCGGCGGTGAAGATCGGCGTTTTATATTTCTTCTCCCAGCCGGCGACGATTTCGGCCTCGCCTTTCAGCCCATGCACCATGAAGGGCGGAGCGCCGTTGGGGTGGATGGCGTCGCAGTCCTGTTCGGCCAGAAGCGCGATCTGCGTTTCATAGGCGCCCATGACGGTAGCAAATTCCGCGCGTGTGCCTTCCCGAATATTGGTGAAAAGCGGCAGAACGCCTATGCCTTCTGGCAACAGGCGGATGAACTCCTCTAGCGCGCCGGGACGCAGGGTAGGGTGAATGATGCCCGCGATGCCGCGCCAAGCTGAAAAGGCCATGTCAGTATTCCCGTGATTTAGGTTGCAAGAGCGCAGCGCAGCGGCCCACGCCGTTGTTGCGCGGGGATAAGCGTGATCGATCGCGCAGCAATCCCTGATCCATCATCGGATCAGCCTCCCTTATTGGACGGCTTGGTCGGCACGTCTTTGTTTAAAGATGACGCCTGCGCGCCTGTTTGACAAGCGCCAGCGGGGGTCAGTGTGATTTGACGTTTGCCAATTCGCGCAGTTTTTGAATTCTTTCGGCGGGCGCGCCATAGGCCTTCTTGAGCATGGTCTCAATAGTCGGTGCGTCGAGCAGATAGATCGGCGCATTCTCGCTGGCGGCTTCGGTGAGGAAGTCAGGATCTTTCGCGGTATCGATGAACGCCTTCTCCAAAATAGCCATCTGCGCCGCTGGGACCTTGGGCCCAAGCACATAGGGACTGCCGATCTCCTGCTCGGTGAAGGCTAGCTCGAAAACCGCGCGCCCGTCTGCGTCATTGATGATATCGAGCACTGTCGGCGCGTCCGGATAGTCGCTGTCGCGGTTCATGCCAAATTGCAGGACCACCTTGCCGGTTCCAGCCGTCAGCCATCCGCCGATTTTATTCTTTAGCGGAGCCGTCGTGCCGCCAGCCAGATGACCGTCGACTTCGAACCGTTCGACCGCCAGCATCCCCGCCGTAGAGCCTTCATAGCCTTCAATGGGCTTAAGCTTGCTGCCGTAGATAGCGTTGAGCATGCGCGCATACATGGAGTTGGGCGAGTTCGAGGATTGCGAACTCAAGGTGACTTCACGTTTGCGCAGGTCTTCGGGAGTTGTAACGCCAGATTTAGCATTCACCGCCAGCACGCCAGTGTCGCGCTTCAGCGAGCCAAGCCACTGGAAGCTGAAAGGGTCGAAGAGAAGCGATTGCTCGTGCTGCGCATAAAGCTTCGACAGGCTAAGCGAGCGCGGCAGCGCGCCGATGTAGGTCCCGTCCTGCGGTGCGAGGTTATAGATATAGTTCGCCGCCTTGACGCCCTCGGCCCCCGGCATGTTCTGTACGATGACGGTCGGGGCGCCGGGAATGCGTTTTCCTATATGCCGCGCCAGAAGACGCGCATATTGATCGTAGCCCCCGCCTGCCGAAGAGGCGCTGACGACGAAAATTTTTTTGCCGCGATAATAGTCTTCCGCCGCAGCCTGAGAGGTCGCAGCGCCAATCGCGATGGCCACGAAGGCCAGCGCACGCATGATGCAATCTGGTCTCATTTTTAATAGTTCCAATTTGCCCTTACGGCGCCTTCAAAGATCAAAGGGTCATCGTCGCGGACGACCCTCGTGTTTTAATCCGTTGGAGGATCGTAGAGCTTTTGCTCCATACGCACCGGCACGCCCTGTTCCTTCATATAGGCTTCGAATTCCTGCCGCAGGAACGGGTCTTCCGCATGGTAGGGAATGGCGACGCCGCCTTTCTTGATGTCGATGGCCCATTTGTCCGTCATAGCCTCGCCGGGCAGGCCGGGTTTGCGCGCGGGGTGGTTGTTCGGGCCGAACCAGGCGGTGACACGCAGCGGGTCTTTCGAGACGCCGAAATGCTGGTGGTTCCAGTCGCCAGTCATTGGCGCCGCCGACACCATGCCGCCCGCCTCGTAGTCTTGCCTCAGCACCTTGTCCGCATGGCCATCCTTCCACGGCGTCGATCCATAGATCGCTGGCCATGTATAGGTGTAGCCTTTGCCCTTGACGCAGATAAGGACGGCGCAGCTTTCGTGGGCGTGGGCCTTGGAATAGCGGCCGCTTTCATGCTGGCCGATCCACAGATGGAAACGTTGGCCTGCCATTTCCGGTTCGATGCGTCGATAGCCGGGCGACCTGCGGTTATCCAGCGGCATCTCACAGTTGATGATGTCGGGCATGAAATTGGTGCGGCGCATGGCGAGCCCGCGCACTGGGTCGGGTTCAAGATCGTCCCGGCTCTTGAAATAGTCTTCTTCGCCCGAATAGCGATCAGTGAAGTCATAGGGGCATTCGAAGACAAAGCGCGGGTTGTCGAAGAGGTTCATGATATTGGGCGCCGAGGTGCCGCAGGTCATGATAGCCGGCGAATTGGTCGCGTTGACGAAGCGATGATAGGCGTTGAGCGGGATCGAAAAGAGCGAACCCTTTTGCCATTCGAAGGTTTGCTTTTTTGTTTGTCCCTCCTGCCAGACTTCCGTTGAGCCGCGTCCTTCCGCGATGAAACACTGCTTCTCGTAGAGGTGATGCTCGATATTCAGCGCTCCGCCAGCGGGGATCTCGACGACATAGCTGCCCCAAAGGCCCTCGGTGCCATAGAGCTGGATGTAGGAGCCTTTGCCGCCGAGCCGCTTCCACGGCGCCATGGGCAGGTCTTGCGCGCGATTGACGCCGATGCCGCGATAGCAGGGGATGCCTTCCGCCGCGATGAAGCGATCATAGGGCATAGCGGGGCGCGTGAACTTGCCAAAGCCTGCATTTTCGCCCGCTTTTGGTTCGTGCCAATGTTTGGAAAGTTCGTCATGCGGCATGGACTGTCCTCCTGAGCGCTGGACGAGGAGCCTCCGCGCGGCTGAGGCGGCAGTCGGGGTGCAGGCTGCAACAGCCAACCTCTCTTGTCCTTCGCATCGCTCCTCCCCATCGTTTCATTGAAATCTAGTCCTCGTCGCCTGTCGCCGCAACTGTTCAGCTCAAATTCTGGGGTAGAATAAAGGCTCTGGAAACTCGGTCGCGCTTGGGCGATACTTGGTTCATGAAAAGCGCAATCGGATCAGCGCGGGTTTACGGGGAGAGAGACGAAATGCGCAACCTCATGTCAGCCGCCATCGCAGCGGCCTCCATGGTCGCGGCCTCATCGGCGATGGCGCAGACGCGCACGCTGGAAGTCATCGTTTTCGCAGGCGCAAGCGCGCTGCCGATCTATGTGGCGCAGGACAAGGGGTTCTTCGCGAAGGAAGGTCTCACGGTCAACGTCACCGCGACGCCGAGCTCGGGTTTCCAGATGAGCAATCTCATCAACGGAAAATTCCAGATTGCGGGCACCGCTGCGGACAATCTGATCGCCTATCAGGAAGGGCAGGGGACTGCCGCAGTTGAAGGTCCGGTCGATCTCATCGTCGTCATGGGCGGTTCATCGACGGAGCTCGCGCTCATGGCGCAGCCCTCCATCAAGACCATTGCCGAATTGAAGGGCAAGCAATTCGCGCTTGATTCGCTCTCCACTGGCTACGCCTTCGTGCTGCGCAAAATGTTGCAGAAGAACGGGCTTGAGCCGAAGGATTATGAATTCGTCGCCGTCGGGGGCACGCGAGAGCGTCTTGAGTCCCTCAAAGAGGGCAATATGGCTGCCGCGCTCGTAAGCGAGCCCTTCACCACTCAGGCGAAGAATGCGGGCTATACGTTCCTTGGCGAGGCTGTGTCCTCCGTCGGTCCCTATCTCGCCAGCGTGCAGATCACCAACCGCGCTTGGGCGAAGCAGAACGAGGCCGCCATGGTCGGCTATATCAGGGGCCTCGTGAACGCCGTCGATTGGCTCTACGACAGCGCCAACACCGATGAGGCCGTGAAGATCCTCGCCGGCAAGGTCAATACATCAGAGGCTGTGGCGCGTCCCTCCACCATTGGCGCCACGAAGGGGCAGGCGGCGCTTGCGCCCAAGGGCGCGCTCGATGTGGCGGGTCTTCGCACGGTGCTCGAAGTGCGCGAGCAATTCGCCGAGCCGAAGAAGAAGATGGGTCCGCCCGAGAAATATTACGACCTGAGCTATTACAACAAGGCGGTTGGCAAATAGGCTCAGCTTGCCCTTGAATGTGAACTTCGACAATGTGGTGCGCCTCGCTTGGCGGGGCGACAAGAAATCAACGTGACTGCGGGGGAAGCATGATCCGGATGTGCAAATTCGCTGCGCTGGCTGGCGCCGCCGTGCTGGGGCTCATGGCGAGCATGGCTCAGGCCCAGACAAACTGGCCGACCAGGTCCGTGAAATTTATCGTGCCTTTTGCGCCGGGCGCCGGCGCTGACATCGGCGCGCGCCTTGCTGCGGATGTGCTGACCCGCAAATGGGGTCAGCCGGTCGTGGTCGAAAACCGACCCGGCGGCGATAGCTTGATCGCCATTCGCGCGGTGGTTGGCGATAACAACGATCATCAGTTTCTGTTCACGCCATCGGGCAATTTCACGCCCCATCCCTATCGCCACGAAAAGCTCGGCTATGTGCGCGAGCGTGACCTTTTGCCCGTAGCGCGTTTCTCCAACACGATCCTTGTCGTCGGCGTGTCTGAAATGCTCGGCATCAAGACGCTTGGCGAGTTTGTCGATCTCGCCAAAAAGAAGCCCGGCGAAATGAATGTGATGGTCGTGCCGGGCATAACCGAACTTGTGTGGGACAATTTCACCACCACGCTCAACCTGCAGATCACCAAGGTGCCCTTCACCAATCTGACGGCGGGCGCGGCGGAGATGGTGACGAACCGCATTCAGGCTGCGATGACCGCGCTCGCCATTCAGCAGCCGGTGCTGCAGGGCAAGGGCGCCCGTGTGGTGGCGGTGACAAGCCGCAATCGCGTGGAGATCATGAAGGACATTCCCACCGTCATCGAGGCGGGCGTACCCTCGCTTGAGCTTGAGGGTCTTGTGGGCGTCTTCGCGCCACCGAGCCTGAGCGCGGAACTGCGCAAGCGCATCGGTGACGATATCGCCAACGCGGCGCGCGACCCTGATATCGCGGCCAAGCTGATCGCAAGCGGTCAGGCGCCCAATCCCGGCGGCGCCGAAGAATTCTCCGCCGATATCCTGCGTCAGGAAAAGCAGGTCGATGGCATGGCGAAGGTTGTTGGCCTGAAGCGGATGGATTGAGGCGGGTGGCGCGCCGAAGATCAGGCGCGCCATTTTCTTATCCGAACATCTTGATCGCCGCCTTTGCGACCAACTCGCCCTGAAAGCGGGCGCCTTCAAGGTCGAGTGCGCTGGGGCGCCTTGAGCCGTCGCCGCCAGCGATTGTCGTCGCCCCATAGGGCGATCCGCCGACGATCTCGTCCATGCTCGTCTGGCCTTTGGAGCTATAGGGCAGGCCAACGACCATCATTCCAAAATGCAGGAGATTGGCGATGATGGAGAACAGTGTCATCTCCTGCCCGCCATGCTGCGTTCCCGTGCTGGTGAAAGCTGCGCCGATCTTTCCATTCAAAGCGCCGCGCGCCCAAAGGCCGCCTGCCTGATCGAGAAACGCAGCCATTTGAGAGGACACCCGGCCAAACCGCGTGCCTGTTCCAACGATGATCGCATCATAATGCTCAAGGTCGCCGACGGAGGCGACGGGCGCGGCTTGATCGAGTTTGAAATGTGACTTCTGGGCGATATCCGTCGGAACTGTTTCGCGAACGCGCTTGATGTCGACCGTAGCGCCCGCGCCGCGCGCACCCTCCGCAATGGCCTCGGCCATGGTTTCGATATGTCCGTAGCTTGAATAGTAAAGCACGAGAACCTTGGCCATTTGTTTGTCCTTTGCTGAGCTCTCAGGGAAGATCGAAGAGGAGAAATTCGGTTTCATGATCCATGGCGGCGATGGCCACGAGGAGCTCGTTTTCGATGGCGAATCCATCGCCGGACGATGCGGCGAGACCGTTAATCTCAGCTCGCCCACTTATCATTTGCACCCAGGCCCTGCGGCCGGGATCCAGGCTATGCGCCACGGCTTCACCATTCATGAGCTGGGCCGCGAAAATGTCCGCATCCTGATGGATCATCAGCGAGCCATCATGCGCGGTCTTTGATGCAATCAGCCGCAAGCGACCGATTTTGTCGGCCTTCGTGAGGGCCTTCTGGTCATAACGCGGGGTGAGGCCATTCTGATCCGGCGTCAGCCAGATCTGCAGGAAATGCACTGGCTCGACCTTTGAATGGTTGAATTCACTGTGGCGAACGCCGGTTCCTGCCGACATGATCTGAACATCGCCCTGGCTGATGACTGAACCCGTGCCGATGCTGTCCTTATGTTCAAGCGCGCCGGCGATGACATAGGACATGATCTCCATGTCGCGATGGCCATGCGTTCCAAAGCCGGCGCCCGGCTGCACCCGGTCTTCGTTGATGACGCGCAGGGGTCCCCAGCCCATATGCGCGGCATCGAAATAATCGGCGAAGGAGAAGCTGTGATAGCTGTCGAGCCAGCCGTGGACTGCGTGGCCCCGAGACTGGGCAGGCCGAATGATCGTGGACATTTCAGCGTTCCTTGTTGAGGCGTTTAGATTTCGCGTCCGATCAGGGCGTCGAGCGAATAGCGACCGCCGCCGCAGATCACGAAGGACAGGGCGGCGAGACCCCAGAACAGGGGATATTCATAGCCACCGCTGGTCCAGAAAAACCCGGCCGGCAGGTGCACGCCGAGCGTCGCCACCGCCATCATTCCAAAGACGAGCGCTGCGACGGCGCGGGTGGCGAGGCCGGCGGCCAGCATCAGGCCGCCAAAGAACTCGATGAGGCCTGCGGCCAGAGCCAGCGACGCCGGCAATCCCAGTTTGGCCTCGAAAAACGCGCCGGTCGCCTCAACGCCATAGCCGCCGAACCAGCCAAAGAGCTTCTGCGCGCCATGGGGAACGAGAAGCAGGCCGGTGGTCACGCGCACAAGCGGCTCGCCCAAAGGCGCAAGAGCGTTCGTGAGCAAACGAAGCGCGGGGATGAAAGGCTTGGCCGGGGCGGTCTGGACGAAGGTCATTTGAGGCTCCTGTGGACGGCTGGATCATGTCGACCCCTGATGCCCCAACTTAGGCCTGGATAAATTTGCGAACAATTCCTATAAAATGAACTTATCTGTTCGTGATTTGGCAACAATATGAACCGTCTCTCCGCCATCGAATCCTTCGTGAAAGTCGCCGAGCTGAAGTCTTTTTCAGCGGCGGCGGCGCGGCTCAACACGTCCAAATCGGTGGTGAGCCGCAACGTCAGCGCCCTTGAGGCGCAACTCGGGCTGCGCCTTTTCCACCGCACCACGCGCGCCCTCACCCTGACCGAAGCAGGCAGCGGCTATCTCGATCGTGTGTCCCAGATTCTTCTCGACCTGCAGGCGGCGGATGAAGCCGTCAGCCATTTGCAGGTGGCGCCCAGAGGCCGCCTGAAAATCAGCGCCCCCATGAGCTTTGGCTTTCTGCACCTTGCGCCCGCCCTGGCGGATTTTCTCGCTCAATATCACGAACTGGAAATTGACCTCGCCATGAGCGACCGCTTCGTCGATCTGGTGGAAGAAGGGTTCGATCTTGCGGTTCGGATCGGCGCTCTTTCGGATTCCCGCCTCATTGCAAAACGGATCGCCCCCATACGCAAGGTCATTTGCGCCAGTCCGCGCTACCTTGAGACCCATGGCGTTCCAAAAACACCGCAGGACCTCCGCAATCATCAATGCCTTTGCAACAGCACCCTGCCCACGGGAAACGAATGGCGGTTCATAATGGCGGATGGCAAATCGGTCACGGTTTCTGTCAAAGGGAGGGTCGCTCTGAACAACGGCGACGCGCTGCGGGTGGCCGCGCTGAACGACCTCGGGTTTATCGATATGCCCACCTTTATCGTTGGCGAGGATCTGCGGGCGGGAACATTGGTGAGCGTTCTAGACGATTATGCGCCGCAGACGCTCGCGCTTCACGCGGTCTATTCCCATGCGCGCAACCTGTCCCCCAAAGTGCGCGCCTTCATCGATTTTCTATCAAGCCGCTTTGGCCCACATCCCTATTGGGATCCGGTGGAATAGGCTTGTGCGGGCTAAATGCGAAACGGCTGGACCTCCTTTTCAGAAAACCCGCCGTCTTTCATTCAAGCCGTCAATAAAGCCTCAGAACACATCCCCCATGCCCTTGCCGTCTTCGACTGGGCCTTCGTAAAGCTCTGGCTCCATGCGCGTTTTCGCGCCTTCTCGGGCGAGGGTTTCTTCGAATTCACGGCGCAGATAGGGGTCTTCCTCATGATAAGGAATGGCTGAACCACCCTTCTTGATGTCGATAGCGCCATAGTCCATCAGGGCTTCGCCGGGCACGCCGGGCTTGCGGGCGCGCTGGTTGTTGGCGCCGAACCATGCGGTGAGGCGCAGCGGGTCTTTCGACACGCCGAAATGCTGGTGGAACCAGTCGCCTGACATGGGCGCGGCGCTGACCATGCCGCCGAATTCATAGTCCTGACGCATGACCTTATCGGCCATCCCGGCCTGCCACGGCTGGGAACTGAGGCTCTCGGGCCAGGTATAGGTATAGCCCTTGCCCTTCAGGCAGATCAGCACGGCGGCGGAGGCGTGCTTATGGGCCTTTGAATAGCGCCCCGTCTCGTGCTGGCCGACCCATGAATAGAAGCGCTGGCCAGCCATGGAGGGCTCCATGCGCCGGTAGCCGGGCGAGCGGCGGTTGTCGAGCGGCAGGTCGGCGGCGACCACATCGGGAATGAAGTTCGTGCGCTTCATGGCGAGGCCGCGTACCGGATCAGGCTCGATGTCATCGCCGGGCTTGAAGTAATCTTCATCGCCCGCGTAGCGATCGGTGAAATTGAAGGGGCAATCGAAGATGAAGCGCGGATTGTCCATGAGGTTCATGACATTTGGCGCCGTGGTGCCGCACAGGATGACGGCAGGCGAATTGGTCGCGTTCACGAAGCGATGGAAGGCGTTGAGGGGAATGGAGAAGAGCGAGCCCTTCTGCCATTCGAAAGTCTGCTTCTTGGCCTGGCCTTCCTGCCAGACTTCAGTCGAGCCGCGCCCTTCGACGACAAGGCAAATCTTTTCATAAAGGTGGCGCTCGATGTTCAGCGCGCCGCCGGCGGGAACCTCAACGACATATTTTCCCCAGAGCCCTTCTGTGCCGAAAAGCTGGATATAGGTGCCGCGCCCGCCCAGCCGCTTCCACGGCGCCATGGGCAGATCAAGAACTGTCCGGCAGCCGATGCTGCGATAGACCGGAATTCCTTCCGCCTCCATGAAGCGGTCATAGGGCATCGCCGGGCGATTGAACTTCCCGTGCCCGGCGTTTTCGCCAGCTTTCGGTTCGTGCCAATGCTTTGCAAATTCGTCATGCGGCATGGAATCCTCCCCTGTTTGATTTCATTTTAGGCGAGGGAATGCTGCGTCACAAGTCGCGCGGCGCTGCTGCGCGTTTGAGGCGGTCGTTGATGGCTTCGCCAAGCCCATCCTTGGGTATTGGCGCCACAATGATCCGGGCGGCGCCGCTCTCGTCGAGGCGCCGCAGGGCCTCGAATAATCGGGCGGCGGCTTCAAGCAAATCGCCTTTTGGCGATAGGTCGATGCGCTTAACGCAGGGCTCATGCGCAAGCTGGCCATGGAAGTCAAGGATCGCCGCATCCGCAGCGCCCTGCTGCGCCTCCAGCACGACCTCGCAGTGGGGCGCGTAATGGGATTGCAACATGCCGGGGGCGATTACTGCGCCGTCGCTTTCCTCAGCGGGCAGGGCGTGGCCCAGAACCGCTTCGATGGCCTGCCGGGTGACGCCGCCTGGACGCAGAATGCGCGGCGTTTCATCAAGGCAGGACACGATGGTGGATTCGACCCCTATCGAGGTGGCGCCGCCATCGAGGATCGCTTCCACGCGTCCATCGAGATCTGCGGCTACGTGATCGGCGCGGGTTGGGCTCACCCGGCCCGAGCGATTGGCCGATGGCGCGGCCACGGGCTTGCCGACGGCCTTCAGCAGGGCCAGCGCGACCGCGTGGTCGGGCACGCGCAGCCCGATGCTATCGAGCCCAGCGCGGGCGAGCGAAGAGACTGCGCCTGTTGCGGCGACAGGGACGACGAGAGTCAGCGGCCCCGGCCAGAAGGCCTGCGCCAGCGCTCGCGCCTGCGCATTGAAAACGCCCTCCCGCTCGGCCGCCGCAAGGTCGGCGACATGAGCGATCAGCGGGTTGAACGAGGGGCGCCCCTTGGCGGCATAGATGCGGGCCACCGCCTCCCCATTGGTCGCGTCCGCCCCCAGCCCGTAGACTGTCTCGGTCGGGAAGGCGACGAGACCGCCAGCGGCGAGGGTCTGCGCGGCCTCGCTCAGGCCTTCGGGCGCGGTGAGATGGCGGGTGGCGATGTTAGACGGCAGTTGCATTGCGGCGCGGCGGGCTTTGTCTGAGAATTGAATGATGAGCCGGAGGGCTCACCTTCTTCATAGCCGCAAGCGAGGGGCTGGGCCAACTATCTGCGGAATGGCCGCCCTTTTTGGAGTTCGAGATGACATTTCGCGCGCCCGTCGAAGATCTGCTGTTCGTGATGACCCATGGCGCGGGCCTTGGAAAGGGGCTGGAGGAGGGCGTCTATCCCGATCTTGACGA
>CANBVC010000082.1 GCA_947372795.1 Beijerinckiaceae bacterium | reverse complement strand
CCTCGCCGAAATCCGCATGGGCCACGCCGATGACGGCGCTTTCGATGACGCCGGGCATGGCGTCGATCTCGTCCTCGACTTCCTTGGGATAGACATTGAAGCCGCCGGTGATGACGAGGTCCTTGCCACGGCCGACGATATGCACATAGTCGCGCTCATCGATCTTGCCGAGATCGCCGGTGATGAAGAAGCCATCAGGCTTGAACTCCGCCGCCGTCTTCTCGGGCATGCGCCAATAGCCCTTGAATACATTGGGACCCTTCACTTCGATCATGCCGATCTCGCCCTGAGGCGTCGAGGCGCCGCTCTCGGGATCGCAGATGCGGGCGCTGACGCCGGGCAACGGCATGCCAACAGTGCCCGCCACGCGGTCGCCATCATAGGGATTGGAGGTGTTCATATTGGTCTCGGTCATGCCGTAACGCTCGAGAATCGCATGGCCCGTGCGGGCGCGCCATTCGCGATGGGTCTCGGCGAGGAGCGGCGCCGAACCCGAGATGAACAGGCGCATATGGCCGGTCGTCTCAGGGGTCAGGTCCGCGCGCTGCAACAGGCGCGTATAGAAGGTCGGCACGCCCATCATGGAGGTGGCGCGCGGCATCAGGCGCATGATCGCGTCAGGGTCGAGCTTGGGGAGGAACAGCATGGTTCCGCCCGCCAGCAGCAGCGTGTTGGTGGCAACGAAGAGCCCATGGGTGTGATAGATCGGCAGCGCGTGAATGAGTACGTCGGAGGCGCTGAAGCGCCAGAAATCAACGAGCGTCAGGGCGTTGGACGCGAGGTTGTCATGGCTCAGCATGGCGCCCTTGGAGCGGCCAGTCGTGCCTGACGTATAGAGAATGGCGGCGAGATCATCGGCGCCGCGCTCGACATCGCTGAACTGCGTCGAAGCGGCTGCCATGCGCTCGGCGAGCGTGCCGTCCTGCTTCACGCCCAGCGTCTCCACATGGGCGACCTTCGCGCCGGCGGCGACGCTCGCCAGCTTGTCCTTCGTGGAGGGATCGCAGACAAAAACGCGCGGCTCGGCGTCGCCCAGAAAGTAAGCGATCTCGTTTGGCGTGTAGGCGGTGTTTAGCGGCAGGAAGACCGCGCCCGCGCGCAGGCAGGCTAGATAAAGCAGGATCGCCTCGGGCGATTTCTCGACCTGCACCGCCACCCGATCCCCGGCCACGACGCCGAGCGAAGCCAGCACATTGGCGAGCTGGGCCGAACCCGCCTCGAGCCCCGCATAGGTGATCAGGCGTCCATCGTGATTCTCGATGAAGGTCTTGTCCCCCCGGGGCATGCGGCGGCGGATGATGTCGTAGAGATAAGCGGGCATGTCGGTCGTCCAGTGCTCAGATGAGCCTAGTTGGACGAGCCCGGCGAAACTTGCAAGCGTGAACGCCCGTTGCCCCGCAACATGCGGCGCACGGCGCTGGAGGCCGCGACTTCCTTCTTGTTGGCGTAGGCCTCGTGGTTGGCCTCGATCTCGTCGAGGTCATAGAGATAATTGACCATCAGCCCCGCCCCGTCGCGCAGGGCCTTGGGCGAGAGGTCGCCGAGATAATTGATGCGCTCAAGCCTCGCGCCATTGCCAAGGTGGAACCGCGCCACGGGATCGCGCGGGCGACCATTGTCGCCCTTGGCGTGCAGGAAATACTCCGCCGCCAAGCTCTCGACGCCCTTGCGCAGGGCCTCGGGCCGCCCCGCTTCTTGCGCCCAGGCCGGGTCGGCCAGCGCCGCCCTAATTTCCTGATCCGAGTCTGGCAAGGCATGCGCTTCGGCGGCGAGCCATTTCATGAAGCCGGGGACGGGCGAGAGGGTGACGAAATTCTCCAGCCGGGGCAATTCGCGGCGCAATTCCTCCACCACCTGTTTGATCAGGAAATTGCCGAAGGAGATGCCATCGAGGCCGCGCTGGCAGTTCGAGATGGAATAGAAAACCGCCGTGCGTGCGCGGCTGAGATCGGCGATTTCGTTCGTCGCCGCCAGCAGCGGCGCTATGGCGCCCGGAATCTGATCGGTCAGAGCCACTTCGACGAAAATCAGGGGATCGTCGACAAGCGCAGGATGGAAAAAGGCGTAGCAGCGGCGGTCGACCGGGTCGATGCGGCGGCGCAGATCGTCCCAGTCGCGGATGGCGTGGACGGCCTCATAGCGAATGATCTTTTCCAGAATGCTGGCGGATGTCGACCAGTCGATCCGGCGCAGGACGAGAAAGCCTCGATTGAACCATGAGGCGAGAAGATGGGCGAGATCGCGGTCGACGGTGGCGAGATCGTCCCTCCCGGATTTGAAATCAAGCAGATCCTGACGCATGTGCACCAGCCCCGCCGTGCCGCCTTGCGCCCGGTTGATGCGGCGAAACAGCTCCTGCAAGCGCGGCTCAGCTGCGAAATGCAGCTCCGTGCCCGTGCGTCCGCAGGGGTCGCGGCGCCATTCCTCGACGGCCTGCGCCAAGCGTTCATCATCCGGGCCAAAGCGCTCAGCCAGCGCCTCGAAAAAGGTCAGCCGCGCGGGAGGGTCAAGCTGCGCGTAGCTGTCCAGCACCTCGCGGGCGAGGGCCACGCCCGAAGCCTCGCCCCGGCCCGACAGGACGGCTTCGCATAGCTCGATGACCCCGGCGGCCCGGCGCAGCGGATCGACTTCGGGGTCCTTGCGCCCGAGCAGGTTGCGCCCCCGTTCGGTGATGCTCGTCAGGAGGTCGGAGAAGAAGGCCGTATTCATGGACTGCCCCAATCTCGGAAACCAATCCTGCGAGACTAATGACATGCGCGACCCCGGTCCAGAGCTTGAGGAATGGGCCGACAAAAAAGCCCAGCCAGCCCCGATCACAACCCTTGAGGCTGCGCTTGGTTCCCAGCGTCGCCGGGCCTCGCATTGACAAATTTGGCGCCCAGCTCAAATATGTAACCAAGGCTACACATTCGAGCTAAGGCTAAGTATCGGTCTGAAAGGGTGCGGGGCGCAGGATGGCCGATGTGGTTCATCGCAAGGCAAGCTGGTCGGCGCGCACTGTCGCAGCCGGACGCGACGCCATCGAGGGGCGCAGCCGGGGCATCTCCGCCTTCCTGCCCTTCGCAGGCCCTGCGGTTGTCGCCTCCATCGCCTATATGGACCCCGGCAATTTCGCGACGAATATTGAGGCTGGAGCGAGGTTTGGCTATGCGCTCCTTTGGGTCGTGCTGCTCGCCAACCTGACCGCCATGCTATTTCAGGGCCTGTCCGCGAAGGTCGGCATCGTCACCGGCCGCAGCCTCGCCCAGCATTGCGGCGAGCGTTTCCCGCGCCCGCTGGTCTACGCCATGTGGGGCGCGAGCGAGGTTGCGGCGATGGCGACCGACCTTGCGGAATTTCTCGGCGCCTCGCTCGGCCTGTCCCTGCTCACGGGCCTGCCGCTCATGACCTGCCTCGTCATCACGGGCGCCCTCACCTTTGCGCTGCTCTCCGTGCAGAGCCGGGGCTTCCGCCCGATGGAATTCATGATCGGCTTCTTCGTCTTTGTCATCGGCGCCTGCTACATCGTCGAACTCTTCATCGCGCCGCCGCAATGGCGCGCGCTGGCGGGCGGGCTTTTCGTGCCCACCCTGCCGGATGCGCGGGCGGTGACGCTGGCGGTGGGCATCATCGGCGCCACCGTCATGCCCCACGCCATCTATCTCCATTCCAATCTGACGCAGGGGCGTATGCCGACCGCCAATGCGGCCGAGGTCCGCCGCGTGTTGCGCTGGTCCAACCGCGAGGTGATGATCGCGCTGGGCTTCGCCGGTCTCGTCAATATGGCCATGGTCTCCATGGCGGCCGCCGTCTTCAACGCCAGCGGACACGGCGACGTCGCCGAGATCGAGACCGCCTATCGCACGCTGACGCCGCTGCTGGGCGGGGCCGCCGCCTTCGTATTCATGCTGTCGCTGCTAGCCTCGGGCTTTTCAAGCTCGGTCGTGGGCACCATGGCGGGCCAGGCGATCATGCAGGACTTCGTGCGCTTTCGCATTCCCATAGGCGTCCGCCGCCTCGTCACCATGGCCCCCGCCTTTGTGGTGGTGAGCCTTGGCGTGACCGTCACCGACGCGCTGGTGATGAGCCAAGTGGTGCTCAGCCTCGTCCTGCCCGTCCCCATGATCGCGCTGGTCTATGTGGCCGCTAACAAGGAGATCATGGGCGCCTTCGCCAACAGCCGCACTGTCACGCTGCTGGCGTCATTCGCCGCTTTGGTGGTTCTGTCCCTGAACGCGCTTCTGCTGTGCCTTGTCGCAGGCGTGGAGATTCCGGGGCTGGGGGGTTAGGAGCTGCTGGTCGAGCCATCGATGATTGCAGAGACGACTCGTGGTTCTTTGTAAGCAGGTAGACAAGGTACTGGTTAAGGCTGCTTTCTTCGCGCTTCGCTTGCTGCGCCAGCGACGCATGCAAGATCTTCGGCAACCTGACAATGAACCTGCCGCTAAACTCCTGACGAGCCGCAGGAGTGGGTACTGGATTGCCAACAGCTTCCGCAGCTGCGGCCCAGGCGGCTATGGCGTCCTGAAGCTCGCGGATCGCTTCGTCCTGCGTTTCGCCAAAGGCGGAACAGCCCGGCAAATCTAGCGCGACCGCGATAAAGCCCTCGTCTTCGTCGCTCCAGAAGACTTCCAAAGGGTACCGCGACGTATCCATCAGCATTCTCCCTCAAGGTACTTCTCGATCATCTCCACGAGCTGCCGTCCCTGATAGGGAGGGATTCTCCCGCCCTTGTTCTGAAAGTTAAGACCAATCTGCTCACCCGGGCGCGAGCAGGAATGATGGCTCCCCTTCGAGGGCCCGCCACTGAAACCGAGCCATTCAGCAACCCTGCATGCATCCTCAAAGCGAACATCACGAGGATTATTCAAAATAGCTGCGATCAGCTTTTTGCGTCTGGTCATAATGATACTACCGATAATATCAAAATAATATAGCTATTCGTAGAGGCGCGTCAACCGCGCCCTTCACCCCTCCGGCGTCGCCCCATATTGCGCGTCGTCCACATGCTCCATCCAGTCGACGTGCTTGCCGTCCAGCGCCTCTTGCATGGCCAGATGAACCATTCCCACTTCGGAGGCGGCGCCGTGCCAGTGCTTTTCGCCCGGCTCGAACCAGACCACGTCGCCCGCCCGGACCTGCCGAACCGGCCCGCCCCAGCTTTGCACAAGGCCGACGCCTGAGAGGATCTGCAAGGTCTGGCCCAACGGATGGGTGTGCCAGGCGGTGCGGGCGCCGGGCTCGAAAGTCACCTTCACGGCGCGCAGATGCGCGGGCTCAGGGGTCTCGATGATCGGGTCCTGCCACACCGTGCCGGTGAAATAGGCGGCGGGGGCGCGGATTGACTTGATTGCGGGGGCTGATGTGATGCGCATGTCTTCCTCACTTCACCAGAGATACGTTCAGGATGGCGGAGCGTCCCTCGCCAAGTGCGGCGAGCGCGCCTTCAAAGGCGGTGCGGAGCTCGTCAACGCTCTTCGCTTTGGCGCCGAAGAAATCGAAATGGCAGCCAAGCTCGTCATATTCCGGCCCATCGATGCGCACGCCGTGGTGCATGTCGGAGGAGACCGCCGCGCCATCGGGATAATAGAGCACATGGCCCTTGCGCATGGCCTCGTAGCGACCGTTGTTGCAGACCACGATGAGGATCGGAAGATCATAGGCCTTGGAAGCGCCGAAGGCCTGAATGATTGGGTTGTAGAGAAACGATCCATCGCCAACGAACAGCACAACGGGCTGGTTGCGCGCCGCGAGCTTCGCCCCCAACGCCGCGCCAATGCCCTGCCCCAATGCACCGCCAGTCACCCGGAAGAAGCTCTGGGGATGGTTGAGCGGCAGATGGGGCCGCATCTGAGGCATATGGGTGATGGTCTCATCCACATAGATCGTATTGGCTGGCAGCATGTCCCGCGCGACGGCCGCCAAGGCGATGCAATCGAGACCGTCGGCCTTGAGCGAGTCTGCGCGCGCCTTTTCGAGGCGCGCCTCGAGGGCGTCATGCAGCTTTGTCCAGCGCTCCGTGCGCGCGCCGACCACATCGGGCTCGCAACGCGCCGCGCCCGCCAGCAGCGTCATGGCGCTCGTCATATCGCCTTCGAGATAGAGATCGGCGTGCAAGTTCTGATAGGCGAGATGGTGCTTTAGCGGGTTCTCGCCGATGGCGACGATCTTGCCCTTGCCGGGACGCTTGTGCGCGGGAAACCAGGGCGCCTTGCCGCCGACGAGCAGGATGAGATCGGCGTCGTCGAGATGTTCGAAAGTCTGGAAGCCGAGCCAAAGCGGATGGTTCTGGGGGAAGCTCGCATAGGTGGCCGCCCGCGCGCTGATCACCGGCGCGCCGATGCTCTCCGCCAGCGCCACAAGGGCATGGAAGGCGGCGGGATCGCGACCCGATGCTTCCACCACGATCACGGGATTTGCCGCCGAGCGGGCCAGCGCCGCGACCGCCTCGATATCGTGCCGCAGGGCCTGCGTGCGGGGGGCGGGAGCGGCGGGGCGCAGATCGCTCGGCTTGCTCCATGGCTGCATCATCGCCTCAAGCGACATGTTGAGATAGACGGGCCCCTGCGGCGTGCGCTGGGCCATTTCGCCAGCGCGCACCACGGACTGATGAATGTTGGAGGCGTGGGTGACCTGTCCCGCCCATTTCACCAGCGGCTGAATGAGACGATGGGCGCCGCCAACGCTCACCCCGCCATACCACTGCGGCTCCATGGGCATTTCGGGATCTTCACCGAAGGTGGTGGATTCGCCGGACATGACCAGCATGGGAATCTCGGCCTGCGTGGCGCTGAGCACCGCCATGGATCCATGCATGAGACCAACGCCAGCATGGATCAGCACCGCTTGTGGGCGACCCGTGAAGGCCGTGTAGCCCATGGCCATGTCGACAGCGAGGGTCTCGTGCCAGCAATCAATGAAGGTGGGGCCAGCGGCGCCTTCGACCTTCTGGCGCGCCATGGCCTCCCAGACGGGGCTCCATTCGGAGCCGGGGGAGGAGAGGATGTAATCCACGGAAAGATTGCGCAGGGCTTCGACAATCGCCTCGCCGCCGTCATGGTAGTTCTTCACGCGCTTCCCCCTCTGATTGGCCGCGACTTGGCGGCAGGGGAATTAGAGCCATTTGGCGCCGCAAGGCAACCATCGGGGAATAAACCCCTTAATCCAGCGTCTGTCGGAACCGCCGCACCGCGATGGTCATGGCGACCAGCATGAGCCCCACGAGCCAGAGCCCGTCGTGTTGCAGATCGGCGAGATCGGCGCCTTTCAGCATGATGCCGCGCACGATGCGGATGTAATGGGTGAGGGGCAGACATTCGCCGATCCCTCGCGCCCACAGGGGCATGCCCGCGAAGGGGAACATGAAGCCTGACAGCAGGATGTTCGGCAGAAAGAACATCATCGCCATCTGCACCGCCTGCAACTGGTTCTGCGCCAGCGTCGAGAATGTGTAGCCGATGGAAAGGTTGGCGGCGATGAAGAGAGTGGTGAGCCCCGCTAGCAGAGCAAGATTGCCCAGCATCGGCACGCCGAAGACGAAAACGCCTGCACTGACGATCAAGGTGGCCTGAAGGAAGCCGACCACCACATAGGGGGCTATTTTGCCAAGCATGATCTCGAGCGGGCGGATCGGCATGGCGAGCAGACTTTCCATCGTGCCCCGCTCAACCTCGCGCGTCACAGAAAGCGCCGTGAAGATGAGCATAGTCATGGTGAGAATGGTGCCGAGCAGCCCCGGCACGATGTTCAGCTGTGACGAGCCTGCAGGATTGAAGCGTCGATGCTGGCGGATTTCGAAAGTGGGCGGGGCGGGCGGGGCCACGCCCGTGACACGGTCGCGGCTTAGCGCGCTTTGCACGACGCCTTCGAGCGCCCCCAGCGCTGAGCCTGCGGCCACCGGATCGGTGGCGTCGGCCGAGACCAGCATGGCGGGCGTTTCGCCGCGCCGCAGCGCCCGCTCAAAGCCTGCGGGAATTTCGATGACGAAGAGCACGGACCCGGAGCGCAGCAGCGATTCAACCTCCGCTTCGCTCGTCGCCACTTTGCGAATGTCGAAAAAGGCCGTGTTGCGCAGGGCAGCAAGAATGGAGCGGCCGACGTCGGTGTTCTCTTGTAGGAGAACCGCCGTCGGTAGATCGCGCGGCGTCGTGTTGATGGCGAAGCCGAACAGAAAGAGCTGCATCAGCGGCACGGTGATCATGGTGGCGAGCGTAATCCGATCACGCCGCAACTGGATGAACTCCTTCATCAGCATGGCGTAGATGCGAGAGAGCGCGCCGCGCGCCCGGGCGGGGATCAGGCTCATGAGGCGGTGTCCCGAAAATTATCCCTCTTGCGGCTCATGAGATCGATGAAAACGTCCTCAAGTGTGGGCTCATCGGCGCGCCAGACATAGCGCGGATCGTTGCGCCAGGGAGCGATGGCCGCCTCCACCGCCGCATGGTCGCGCCCGCCCACATGCAGGCTCGCCCCAAAGGGCGCGACGAGTTCAAGGCCGGGCAAATGCGTCAGCGCCGCCGCAAGCGAATGCAGATCTTCGCCCGATACGCGCCATGTCTGAAGTCCCGCAGCGCGCACCACCTCATCCACCGGGCCATGGGCGAGCAATTCGCCATAAGCGATATAGGCGATCTCGTGGCAGCGTTCGGCCTCATCCATGTAATGGGTGGAGACAAGCACGGTGAGGCCCTGCGCGGAGAGGTCGTGAATCTCATTCCAGAAATCGCGCCGCGCCTTTGGATCGACGCCCGCCGTGGGCTCATCCAGCAACAGAAGATCAGGCCTTGGCAAGATGCAGGCGCCCAGCGCAAGCCGCTGTTTCCAGCCCCCCGAAAGCTCGCCCGCTAGCTGGTTCTCACGCCCGCCAAGCCCTAGCCTGTCGATGGCCTCGCGGGCGGCGGCGCGCGGATCCTCAAGGCCAAAGACGCGGCCGACGAATTCGAGATTCTCGCGAATGGAAAGATCCTGATAAAGCGAGAACCGCTGGGTCATATAGCCCACGCGCCGCTTGATGAGGTGGCTCTGGGTGCGGATGTCATAGCCAAGGCATGTTCCGGCGCCGCCATCGGGCGTCAGAAGGCCGCACAACATGCGGATGGTCGTGGTCTTGCCCGAGCCGTTGGGGCCCAGAAACCCATAGATCTGTCCTCGCCTGACCTGAAGGGTCAGATCCTTCACGACGGTGCGCGCGCCGAATGTCTTGGTCAGCCCCGCCACATCGATGACGATGTCTGGCGCGGCCTCCATCACGGCGCGAGCTCCACGCTCACCGGCTGGCCGACCCGCAACAGCCCCGGCTGATCGGGCCGGGCCTCGATTTTATAGACGAGCTTCTGGCGTTCCTCGAGGGAGTAGATGACCGGAGGCGTGAACTCCGCCTGCTGGGCGATGAAGCTCACGCGGCCTGTGAGCCCCGCTCCGCAACCATCGCAACTGACTGACACAGGGCCATCGATGGCGATGCTCGGTAGCACGGCCTGGGGCACGAAAAACCGCACCTTCACATTCGCCGGCGGCAGCAGCGACACCACGGGCCGACCCTGGGGCGCAACTTCGCCCTGACGATAATAGACCTCCGCGACGCGGCCATCGACGCGGGCGAAAACGCGTGTCCGCGCTTGCCGGGCCTGCGCATTGGCGAGCGAAGCCTGCGCGCCCTCGACGGCATAGCGCGCGGCGTCGATGTCCTCGCGCCGCCCGCTAAGGCGCGCCACCTCGATTTGGCGATTGATATTGTCGAGCAGGGCGCGGTCGCGATCATAATTGGCCTGAGCTTGATCGAGCTGCTGGCGCGTCGAGACGCCTTTTTCGACAAGCGGGCGGACGCGGGCGATTTCCGATGTCGAAAACTCCACCGCCGCGCGCGCCTGACTGCGGCTCGCCTCCAGCACCGCGATCTCCTCCGGCCGCTGCTGGGCCGCCTCGATGCGCGACAGACGCGCCTTCGCCTGATCAAGCGCCGCCTGCGCCGCCTCGACCTCAGCGGTCTGCACGGCTGAATCGACGGCGAAGAGGAAATCTCCGGACTTCACCTCGCGCCCCTCAGCGACGGCGAGCTCTGTGACCCGGCCCGATTCCTCTGGTCCGATAAACATGAAGTCGCCCTCGACCCAGCCCTGATAGCCGCGCTGGACCGGCTTGCAGCCAGTGAGCGCCAGCGCCACGAGTCCGATGACGAGCGCCATTTCCCAAAGGTCTGAAACCCCTAGCTTCATGGGGCGCGCCGCGGCGGATGTCGAGGAATGGACGGCCTTCAGGGTCAATGCCCGAAATATCGAGCAACTCCAGCCGCCACGAAGATCGCGACGACAAATCCGATCAATTGAACGGTGGTGGGCATGGCGTCCGCCTTGCCACGCAGATAGCTCAGATCAACCAGAACCTTCTTCAGGTCTGCCTTGATCTCTTTCAAATCTGCTTCAAGGGCGGCGACACGAGGCTCCATGCCTCCATAATTGCCGCCTCCACCGCCCGAATTCAAGGGGGAATCATCGTCCCGGGTCAGCCGCACGACATTGTTGTCAGAGCTGCGATCAACCTTCATGGGCCAACCTCGCCTGTAACAATTTTCGGTCGAGCAATTTGGTGTTTCCGCAGGTCAAACACGTAAGTTCGACGCAATATCGAACAGCTACTGCAGAGAATGGGTCTTTCAAATCATAGAAGGGCAGGCAGGGGGCTGAGACATCGCCAGATTGCAAACGAAATCGGTCTTGCAAGCAAATTTCGCATTTAAAATGCGGATTCAGCTTGTCCAACAGGCTTTTGAGACGCTCGAAATCAAGGCTCTCCGCCCCCTCGGTTACGAGAACCCCGGCATTTGCTCGCAAGTCCAGATCGTCATCCATTGATGAGCTCCAAAAAGCCACGCTCAGCTTAATGGAGACACAATGGAAGCGATCATTTGTCAAGCTTATGTAGCTGCTGGCCCTACCCAGCCGCTATGCCCGTCCCGATCTGACACGTCACGCCGGTGCCCCCCAGCCCGCAGTAACCGTTCGGGTTCTTGGCGAGATATTGCTGGTGATAGGCCTCGGCGTAATAGAATTCCGGCGCATCGAGGATCTCGGTCGTTATGGGATCGAAACCCTTGGCGGCGAGCGCCGCGCCGAACTGCGCTTTAGACGCCTGCGCCGCCGCTCGTTGGGCGGGCGAATAGACATAGACGCCGGAGCGATATTGCGTGCCCGCGTCATTGCCCTGCCGCATGCCCTGCGTGGGATCGTGGCTTTCCCAGAAACATTTCAGCAATTGATCATAAGAAATCTTCGCGGGGTCAAAGACCACCAGAACGACTTCGTTATGACCTGTCATGCCCGAGCAGACTTCCTCATAAGTCGGATTGGGCGTGAGCCCCGCCGCATAACCGACGGCGGTGGAATAGACCCCCTCGCCAAGCTGCCAGAATTTGCGCTCGGCGCCCCAAAAACAGCCGAGGCCAAACACGGCCGTCTCAAAGCCCGCAGGCCAAGGCCCCTGCAAAGGATTGCCTTTGACGGCGTGACGGGCGGCGGTGGGGATCGCCTGCATCCGCCCCGGCAGGGCTTCCGCGGGGGTGGGGATGGTGTGACGCTTGCGGAAACCGAACATGGGGCTCTCCTGATATCCCCCTATCTAAGCACGTCAGCCGCGCTTTGTAGAGGCGCAGGACTACTC
>CANBVC010000081.1 GCA_947372795.1 Beijerinckiaceae bacterium | reverse complement strand
ACCACTACATCACGCGCCTGCGCCTCGTTGAGACCTTTGGCGCGGTTGAATTGGTCGATGCGCGCGCCGAGTCCGATATAACGCGGAAATACTGGGCGCAGGGCTACAACCTCGATCAAGGCATGATCGTGGTCCTCGGCGATACGGTTTATTATGGGGCCGATGCGGCCAATTTGCTTGCGCGCCTTTCCACCAACAGCGCGCTCTTCAGCAAGGTTCAGCATTGGGCCCTGTCGCATGCAGCCGTCGCAAAATTCGTCTATCCACTGCTGAAAGTCTGTCGTCGCATCGCCTTGCGCATGAAAGGTCGGAAGGGGCTTGCAAGGCCTGTCAGTTCAATTGACCCGCAAGATAGATGATCGCGGGATAGGTGCTGATCCAGGCGAATACGAACCGGTTAAGGCCAAAATACCAGAACACGAGAATATGAAAGACGCCTGCAACCGAGCAATAAAAAAGAGCGATCGCGGCATCCAGAAACGCTAGCGGCGCTAGACATTCCCAGAGTATGAAGCTCCATGAGCAGATGATCGCGACGGGCTGTCGCCAATAAAGACTCGTCGGCGCCAGAGGACCATAAACGCCGCCATCAAGAAACAAGGGCAAAGCCTTGCCTGAGCGCCAATCTTCATTCAGCAGCTTCACGCCGCCCGAGATGAAATAAGAGGATGCGGAATGGATGGCGATATAGATCAAACTGGCTCGCCACCCAAGTTCTTCATCACCAAACCAGCTGAACAACTGCGCTATGAGGAGCCCACTCAAGACCACAATGGTCATGAAATCGCTGCCGCCATTAAAGGCGCCCCGCCATCGAATGAGAATGACCACAGTTCCCAGAAACAAAAACGCAACAAGCGGTAGGGACCCGCCGTAGGCTAGCAAAACAACAGACGCGAGAAGCCTGAGTATGAGATGGGCGAGCCACAATTTATCTCGCGACAAAAACGCGAACGATCGTTGTGTAAACTTTGACGCATGCGCCAGATCATCCCGCCAAATCGCATAGGTCCATACGCCACGCGCGCTCAGGGGCTCGCGCAGGCGCAGGAATTCGATGGTCTGTATGATCAGGCTGATCCCGCACAGCACTTCAACGCTGCGGCCTGCAATAAAGAGCGACGCCTGCACTCAGCTCACCCATTCTTTTGCGGGCGAAACTGGAGACAGCAAAACCATATCCCTTTCCACATCAGCGAGGACGCCCGGGCGTTCAAGACAGATCCTGAATTGATAGGCGCAAAAGCCGGGCATGACGCCAATCTTCAGGCGCACAAGGCGATCCACCATTCTATACGACACGAGACGAAGCGCCGCTGCATCATCCTCGCAAGAGGGTAGATCATTGGTCAGGAGCTCCACCAGATTTTGTTCGCTCAACGCAAGATTGACCTGCGGATTGTGGACGAGATGAATGAGCCTGCGCTTAGCCCTTGGTGTGAATTTGCGCCAATCCGACCACTCCTCGCCAGTCTGATGCCGGAAATACAAGCGCGGCGTAAGAACCAAGGAATGGAAGAACTGCCATTTTGGGAAAAAGCTGCGCAACAAGAATAGCCAGGGATGAATGACCGGGCGGCTATGAAGCGCAAATCCCCCGACCAGAAAAATAAAATATCCCAGAATGAGCGCCACATTCAAAGACAAGACAAACCGCCCTTCGTGCGTTGAGCGCAATGCCCAGTGCGCGAGAATTTTAAAGGTAGGAGGGGCGAAACCCTAAGACAAAACGAGGACTTATCCCCAAGGATGAAGCATGAGCTACGCGGCGCCTGCGAAGGTGAAGTGGATATGCCTTCCTCCGCGCGCTTGCGAAAGCGCCCTTATCGACCTAGAGGTGTTTAAGGCGGGCGCGTCCCGCAGTTTCACAGTGGGAGGCGAGATGAACGCGCACGACGAGATCAAGCAGAAGATGATCATGGCTGGCAAAATTCTTGTCGCCGAAGGCCAGGATGATTTCACCCGCGGCCATATTTCCTTTCGCCTGCCCGACAATCCGGGCCTCTTCTTCATGAAGGCTCACAGCATCGGGCTCGATGAGATCACGATGGAGAATATTCTCACCATCGACCTCGAAGGCAATGTTGTCGCTGGAAAGGCGAAGCGCCATTCCGAAGTCTATATCCATTCCGAGATCTTCAAGGCGCGCCCCGATCTCAACTGCGTGCTGCACACGCACCCCACCTATGCGACCGCCTTTTCCGCGGCGGGCCGCCCCATGCGGGCCTATAGCCAGCCTGCGGCGCTTTTCTACAACGCCATCGGCACATATACGGACACGATCAACCTCATCCGCGACCATGACATGGGCCATGGCGTCGCCAAGGCGCTGGGAGCCCATCGTACCGTGCTGCTGAAGAACCATGGCGCTGTCGTGTGCGGCGTCTCCATTGAGGAGACGATCATCAGCGTCATCATGCTGGAGAACGCCGCGCAGATTCAGATGATCGTCGAGGCGGCCGGAAATCCCGCCCCGGAATTCCCGATCGAAGACGTCATGAAGCTTCAGCACGACATAAGCCGTCCCGAGCAGTTCGTGGTGAACTTCGATTATCTGGCTCGCCGGGTGAAGCGTCGCGAGGGCTGACCCTCGCGACTTCTTCACTTGCCCTGAAAATCAGGCCGACGCTTCTCCATGAAGGCGCGTCGGCCTTCGATATAATCTTCGCTTGCCAGGCAGGCCTGCGCCAGTTCTGCGCAAAGCGTCGCATCGGGCGGACGCGTGGGGTCTGCATATTCGTCGACCATCCTTTTCGAAGCCACGGTCGACAGGGGCGCGTTCTGCGCTATGGCCGCCACATAAGCCGCCACATCCTCCTCGAAGCTCTTCGCTGGCGCCACCTGATGCACCAGCCCCATGGCGAGCGCCTCCTGCGCGCTATAGCGCCGGGCCGTGATGAGGATCTCCTTCACCCGCGCCGCGCCCACGATCTGAATGAGCCATGAAATGAAGTCGGGCCGATAGGCGATGCCGAGCCTTGCCGCAGGCACGCTAAAGGTGGCGTCCTGCGCGGCGATGCGTAGGTCGCAGGCGGCGGCGAGGCCCATGCCCGCCCCGAAACAGAAGCCATTGATCCGCGCCAGCGTCGGCTTGGGGAAGGCCCGCAGTCTTGTGAACATGCCGCTGGAGATGGCCTCGTAACGGGCGATGGCTTCGGGTTGCGAGCGCAGCGCCTCGAATTCGGAAATATCCGCGCCCGAGACGAAGGTCGCGCCCGCGCCGCGAACCACGAGCAGGCGCACGCGCTCGTCCTGCGCTAGCGCGTCGATGAGGTCCGACGCCTGCTGCGACATGGCGAGGTTGATGGCGTTCATCCGGGCGGGGTTGTCAAAGATGAGCTCCGCCACCCCGTCCTGGATTTCGGCCGTGACTTTCACGGTGCTCACGCCACGCCTTCCATGATGATGATCTGGCCGGTCGACGCCTGTTTGCGGAAGACTGAGGCCGCCTGATATTCGGGGCAATTGTAGCAGTCGAGTGCGGCCTGATAGGAGGGAAACTCGATCACGATGTTGCGCGAGGGAACCTCGCATTCGGGCGCCGTGTATTTGCCGCCGCGCGCCAGAAAATTCGCGCCAAAGCGCGCGAAAGGCTCGGCGGCGCCGGCGAGGTAGGTCTTGTAGACCTCCATATCGTGAACATCGTTATGCGCGATCCAATAGCCCTTTGGCATCGAGGCCTCCATTTCACATCGGGTGGGCCATTGTAGCTGCACAGACGCAAAGCATCATCCCCCAATCGTTCGATGACGGCTTTGCGGAGGGTGGGTTATTTGCCGACGGAGGCGGCGATCACGAACGCGAAAAAGGCGCCGACTAGACAAAATATCAGGATGGTGAACTCCATACCACGCTTGGGTTCTTGTTCCATGGCGTTTCCCGATCTTTACCTTTGCAATTAAGCTGTTTTCAGTATACGCACAGTAAGCTCTCCACCCTTGATTTAGCGTAACCGGAAAAAGAGCGTGATGAGAGACTTTAAAGCGCTGTTTGTTGAATTCAACTGGCTAAAATATGTATCTAAACTGAATTTTTTTCATATCTTTTATTTTGATTTATCGAGTTTGCACCTTCAGTGAATGTTGAGCTTGAAAACAGGGCCCGCCTGGCAAGCTCTATGTCCTTAACTGGCGCGCCAATCCATCGAGAAGGGGCATCCATTGGCTGGCAACGCTCTTGCTCTTGAAGACACCAAGGAAGTCTTGCTGTTCCTCGCCACGGCGGGCGTGGTCGTGCCCCTGTTCCGTCGACTCAAGGTAAGCCCGGTGATTGGCTTTCTGGGCGCGGGCGTATTGCTGGGGCCACATGGGCTTGGCCGTCTCTCGGATCAGCCGTGGCTCAACCTGTTCCAGCTCGAAAACACAGAGCGAATCGCGCAAATCGCCGAATTCGGCGTGGTCTTCTTGCTGTTCATGATCGGACTTGAGCTTTCCTATGAACGTCTGGCGCGTCTGCGGCGGCTGGTCTTTGGCCTGGGCGCCGCGCAGGTGGCGCTCAGCGCTCTCGTCATCGGCGAAATCGCGGCGCTGATCTTCGACCTGCCGCAGGGCGCCGCGCTGGTTGTCGGCGGATCGCTTGCCCTGTCCTCGACGGCCATCGTCATTCCGGTGCTGGCGGAGCGGCGGCGCCTTTTCACCATCGCCGGGCGCGCGGCCTTTGCAGTGTTGTTGTTTCAGGACCTCATGGTGGCGCCCCTGCTTTTTGCTGTTGCCATGGCGGGCGCGCAGGGCGGGGGCGGGGGCACAGGCGCCGAGATCATTTACGCCATCCTGCCAGCTATGGCGGCGCTCGCGGTGCTGGTTCTGGGGGGCAGGCTCCTGTTGCGCCCCCTGTTTCATCAGGTGGCGCTGACGCGCTCTACCGAATTCTTCATGGCGGCCTGCCTCTTCGTGGTGGTGGGCGCAGGTGTCGCCAGCGCCATCAACGGCCTCTCGATGGCGCTGGGCGCCTTCATCGCCGGGCTGCTGCTGGGCGAAACCGAATATCGCCGCGAAATCGAGGTGACGCTGGAACCCTTCAAGGGCCTTTTGCTTGGCCTTTTCTTCGTCTCCATCGGGGCGGAGCTGGATCTTAGCCATATCGCCCGGGCGCCTCTTCTTGTCATTGGAATCGCGGTGGGGCTCATCGCGCTCAAAAGCGCGATCCTCTTCGCGCTCGCGCGGGTCGCGGGATTACCGGCGCCTGCGGCGGGAGAGATGTCCCTGCTGCTGGGGCCGGGCGGTGAATTCGCCTTCGTAATGATCACCGCCGCGCTCGCCGATCGTCTCGTGCCCAGAGACGTGGGCGCGACCCTGATTCTATCTGTCACCTTGTCCATGGTGGCGATTCCGCTGCTCGCCCTGTTGGGCACCCCAAAGCGGTCGGCAGGTTCGGCGCCGCTTGATCCCGAGCTTGCCGCCGCGCCGCCGCCCGAACATCGCAAGGGCCGAGTCATCCTGGTTGGTTATGGGCGTGTGGGGCGTTTGGTCGGCGAGATGCTGGCCCGCCACAAGCTCGACTTCATCGCGGTGGACGACGACCCCAAGCTCGTCGCGCGCGAGCGTCCGCAGGCGCCGAATCTCTATTGGGGCGATGCGACGAAGCCCGAGTTCCTAAAGGTCTGTGGCCTTGATGAGGCCAGCGCAATCGTCGTGACCATTGACCGGGTGCAACAGGCCGAGGTTGTCGTTGGGATCGCTCGCAAGGCGCGGCGCGATCTCATCATCATCGCCCGCGCCCGCGACGCCCATCACGCCACAAGGCTTTATGCGCTTGGCGCAACCGATGCGATCCCCGAGACCATCGAAGCGAGCCTGCAATTATCCGAGGCGACGTTGGTTGATATTGGCGTGCCCATGGGGCTCGTCATCGCCTCCATTCACGAGAAGCGAGACGAATTCCGCAAGCAGTTGCAACCCGACGGGGAGGAGCACGGGCGCCGTCGCGCCATTCGCCTCTCAACGCGCTTGAAAGACGCTCAAAGCCGCGATCCCGAAGATCTGCAGGAGCCAGGCTAATCACGCCTGCATGGAGGCGACGACTTCCTGCTCGATCAGGGTCCAGATCTCGTCCACGATTTTCAGGAATTGCGGACTGCGCTTGAGGGACAGAGGGCGCGGGCGCTCGAAGGGAATGGCGATATCCGCCGCCACTTTGCCCGGTCGCGAGGAGAAGACCAGAACCCGGTCGCCTAGATAAACAGCCTCGTCGATCTGATGCGTGATGAACAGCACGGTCTTGCGCTTCTGCGCCCAGATTTTCAAAAGCTCGCGCTGCATGATCTCGCGCGTCTGTGCATCAAGCGCCGCGAAGGGCTCGTCCATCAGCAGCACATCGGGATCGATGGCGAGCGCACGGGCGAGGTTGACGCGCTGGCGCATGCCGCCCGACAGTTCGCTCGGGTAATGCTTGTCGAAGCCGTTGAGGCCAACGAGCTGCAACAGGCTCTCGGCGAGCGGATGGGAGACGGCAGGCTTCACGCCGCGCACCTCAAGCCCGAAGACCACATTGTCGAGCACTGTGCGCCAGGGCAGGAGCGAATCGTGCTGGAAGACAAAGCCGCGATCGCCGCCGGGGCCTTCGACGCGCTGCCCATCGATACGCACTTCGCCTTCCTCGACAGGAATAAGGCCGCCGATGGCGCGGATGAAAGTCGTCTTGCCGCAGCCGCTCGCGCCCACGATGCACACGAACTGGTTGGTTTCAATGTTCAGCGAAATGGAGTCGAGCACCTTGCGGGGCTCGCCATCGCGCGTGAGGAAATATTTGGAAAGGCCGGAGACCTGAAGCTTGGTGGTCATCAGTGCGTCTCCTGCACGCTCTTGCGCCAGGGGGCGAGGCGGTGTTCGAGATATTTAAGACCCTCCATGAGCACGACGCCCATGAGCGAGAAGATAAGGACGCCGAGAAACACGGTGGCTGTGTCGAAGCTCAGGCCCGCCGCCGTGATGAGATAGCCCACGCCCGCCCGAGAGGCGAAAAGTTCGCCAACCACGACGCCCGTCAACGCGCGGCCGATGCCAAGCCGCAGGCCCACGATAACGAAGGGCAGGGCCGCAGGCATCAGGATCTTGGTGAAGATCTGACTGCTCGTACAATTAAAGGCCTTGGCGACTTCCAGCAGATGGGGGTCCGCAGAGCGTATGCCTACGAAGGCGTTCAGCAGGATCGGGAAGACCGCGATCACGAAGACGATGGCGACCTTGGAGGCCAGACCGATGCCGAAGATCAAGAGGAAGAACGGCATCAGGGCGACGAGCGGGCTCGAATAGAAGAAGGAGACCCAGGGGTCGAGAATATCCTGCGTGCGACGGCTCGTGGCCATGAGAAAGCCGAGCGCCACGCCCACGAGGGCCGAGAGCGCAAAGCCCAGCGCAAATTCGAGCGCGCTGACGCCGAAATGGCGCATCAATTCGCCGCTAAGCAGAAGCTTCCAGCCGACCGCCAGCACCTTAGATAGCGGCGAGAAGAGGATGGGATTGGTGACGAGGAATTGACCGGTGAATTCCCACAGCGCAAGGCCGCCAAGCACCGATAGAATGGCGCGGCGGCGCGAGCGCGCTGTCAGCTGCGCTTGGGTCGGCGCCTGCGTCAGCCTTGCGGGCAGGGCGGGCGAGGGCGCTTGGACCTTCGCCTCATCATGTGCTGCGCTTATCTGAGTCATAGTTCGCTCCGGGTTTAGCCCTTCGCCTGCGAGGCGGCGCGCAGCGCGGTGATGGTGGTGAGCGGCGTGATCGCTTCAGGGTCGATCTTCACATGAATGATCGCGGGCTTGCCAGAGGCGGCGGCGCGCTCGAAGGCGGGGGCGAACTCAGCGGTCTGCGTCACCGTCTCGCCATGTCCGCCAAAGGCCGTCGCATAGGCGGCGAAATCTGGATTGCGCAGCGCCGTCGCTGACACGCGACCGGGATAGTGCCGCTCCTGATGCATGCGGATCGTGCCATACATGCTGTTGTCGACGATCACGACGATAATCGGCAAATCATATTGCACGGCGGTCGCGAATTCCTGCCCGTTCATCAAAAAGCAGCCGTCGCCCGCAAAGCAGACAACCATGCGTTCGGGAAAGACGCGCTTGGCGCCGACGGCGGCGGGCAGGCCATAGCCCATCGAGCCTGACACAGGCGCGATCTGCGTGGCGTAACGACGAAAGCGCATGAAGCGTCCGACCCAGATGGCGTAGTTGCCAGCGCCATTGGCGATGATGGCGTCGTGGGGCAGGCGCTCGCGAAGCCACAGCGCCATTTCGCCAAGCTGCACATCGCCTGGCATCTGCGGCGCCACATCGGTCCAGTCATGGAACTGCGCATTGGCCTCGCGCGTCGCGGCGCTCCAGCCGATGGCGTTCGGTGGTTGCAGACTTTCGAGCGCTGCGGCGAAGGCGATGGGCGTCGCGTTGACGCCAAGACGGGGATGATAGACCCGGCCGAGCTCCTGCGGATCCGCATGCACATGCACCAGGCTCTGGCGCGGCGTCGGGATGGAAAAGAGCTTGTAGCTTTGCGAGGGAATTTCGGCCATGCGCCCGCCCACGAGCAGCACGAGATCGGCGGCGTCAATGCGCGCGCGCAGCTTTGGATTGGGACCGATGGCGAGTTCGCCCGCATAGTTGGGATGGTCGCCGGGAAAGAGCATGGCGCGGCGCGAAGAGGTGACCACGGGCAGGTCGAAACGCTCGGCGAAGCGCACGAAAGAGCCCACAGCTTTCTCGTTCCAGCCGCTGCCGCCAAGAATGGCGACGGGGTTTTTTGCGGCCCAGAGCAGCTTTTGCAATTCCGCCATCTGCGTCTGGCCGGGCCAGGTCTGTATTGGCTCGACGCGCGAGGCGTCGCTCACGCTGGCGCGCTCCACCAGCATGTCCTCCGGCAGGGCGATCACGACAGGGCCGGGGCGGCCTTGCGTCGCGACATGAAAGGCGCGTGAGACGATTTCGGGAATGCGCGCGGGATCGTCGATCTCCACCACCCATTTGGCGAAGGAGCCGAAGACGGCGCGGTAGTCCATTTCCTGAAAAGCGCCGCGACCCTGCGCCGTGCGCTGCACTTGCCCAACGAACATGATGAGCGGGGTCGAATCATGTTCGGCGATGTGAATGCCGGGCGATGCGTTGGTGGCGCCGGGCGCGCGCGTCACAAAGACGATGCCGGGCTTTCCGGTCAGCTTCGCGCTGGCGTCGGCCATCATGGCTGCGCCGCCTTCCTGACGGCAGACGGTGACATTGATACTGACGTCATGGAAGGCGTCGAGCACCGCGAGATAGGATTCGCCGGGAACGCAGAAGACATGGCGCACATCCTGCGTCACCAACTGGTCCACCAGAATTTGCGCGCCCGTGCGGCTGTTCTCCATCACTTGGCCCCTCCCCAATTCGGATCGTTCAGAATGTCGTCTGTATGCTGGCCAAGCGCTGGCGCAGGCATGGCGCTCACCACAGGCGCGCCATCCATCACGATGGCGCCGCGCAGGCCCGGCGTCGTCCCCGTTTTCGCGCGCGGGTTATCAAGATCAAGACGCATGCCGCGCCATTTCACTTGCGGATCGTTGAACACATCGCCCACGCTATTGATCGGCCCCGCAGGCACGCCCAGCGCATCGAGCGTGGGCAGCAGTTCCGCGCGGGTGAATGTGCGCGTGCGCTCATGCAGCAGGGCGGTCAACGCGGCGCGGTTGCGCACGCGATCCTTGCTGATCGCATAGTCGGGATGATTGGCGAGCTCGGGCGCGCCCAAAGCTTCGCAGAGCTTGCGATATTGACCGTCATTGCCAGAAGCGATGATGATGTCGCCATCGGCCACGGGAAAGACGTCATAGGGCACGATGTTGGGATGGCTGTTGCCAAGGCGTCTTGGCTCATTTCCTGTGACGAAATAGTTCAGCGCCTGATAGCCGAGGACTGCGATCTGCGCATCAAGCAGCGCGCAATCGATATAGGCTCCTTCGCCAGTTTCGTGCCGACGCAGCAGGGCAGCCTGAATGGCGTTGGCGGCGTAGAGGCCCGTGTAGATATCCGCGATGGCGATGCCTGATTTCGTGGGGGCTCCATCTGGCTGGCCGGTGAGATGCATGGCGCCGCCCATGCCCTGCACCAGAAAGTCATAGCCCGCGCGCTGCGCATAGGGCCCATCCTGCCCAAAGCCCGTGATGGAGCAATAGATCAGTCGCGGGTTGAGCTTGCGCAAGGAGGCATGGTCGAGCCCGTATTTGGCTAGACCGCCCACCTTGAAATTCTCGATGACGACATCGGCGTTCATCGCCAGCCGTTCGATCAGCGCCCGGCCTTCGGGCGTCTCGAAATCAGCCTCGATGCAGCGCTTGCCGCGATTGCATGCGTGGTAGTAGGCGGCGCCCAGATTTTCCCCATCATGCCCCTCAAGAAAGGGCGGGCCCCATTGGCGCGTATCGTCCCCCGCGCCCCGCCGCTCCACCTTGACGACATCGGCGCCAAGATCGGCGAGCAACTGCCCGCACCACGGGCCAGCCAGAATGCGTGCGAGCTCCAGAACGCGGAAACTTGCCAAAGGTTTTGGCGAGGGGTTTGGCGAGGTGGACAGGCTGTTTCTCCCTTCAGCGCGGCTACGGCTTACAGCCACGGGTACAAGGCCACGCCGCATGGGGCAAGTGCCTCGCCTTGGCCGCAGACGCGCGGGCGCCTATAGAGGGGCGTCGCATCGCAGGATCGTCCCTTGTCTCAACCGCGTCAGTTTCAGCTACTCTCATTGCATTTCGGCCTCTACCAGTTTTCCTGCGCCATGGCGGGCGGGTTTGCAGGCGCCTATCTGCTGCGGCAGGGGTTCAGCCTTGCGCAGGCGCTGGCGTCTTTCGCTGCGCTTCTGGCGGTGCGGTTCGTTCTGCGGTGCCTGTGCCTCTTCGCTGTGCGGCGCATCGGGGTGCGCGGAGCGATGGTTGCGGGCGCCGCCATTCTCGCCACGCAATTCTGGCCGCTGACCTATGCCAGCGATCCGCGCTGGCTGGCGGTCTGGCTCTTCATCGTGGCGCTTGGGGAATCCTTCTACTGGCCCTGCTACCACGCGGCCATGGCGGTCATCGGGCTTGAGGAAACGCGCGGTCGCGAGCTTGGTCTGCGCAACGCCATCAGCGCGGCGGTGGGCGTCGCCGCGCCGCTGCTTGGCGGGTTTCTGCTGCAACGCTTCGGACCGTCGGTGGATTTCTCGCTCGCCGCCGCGATCACCTTCGCCGCCATCCCGCCCCTGCTGTTCATGCACCCCATCGACGCCGGGGATATTCCAAGCCTGCGGGAGGCTTTGGGGACGATTGACCGGCGTAGCCTCGGGGCCTTCGCCTCCGACGGTTTCATGAGCGGGGGGCTGGTGCTGGCCTGGCCCATGGCGCTCTTCGTCTCGCTGGGCTCGGAATATGAAAGGCTCGGCCTCGCCAATGCTCTCGCCGGCCTTGTCGGGGCTGGCGTCGGGCTTGTGGCGGGGCGCGTCATCGACGGCGGTCGGCGCGACAGGGCGCTCATCTGGGCCTCGCTGGCTCTGGTGGCGAGCTTCGCCTTTCGCGCCAGCGCCAGCTGGGCGCCTGCCGCCGCAGAGCTCGCCAACGCCACCGGCGCAGCGGTCGTCGGCGTCTATACGACCGTGCTGATGAGCCTGATCTATGACCGCGCCAAGGGCTCGGGCGCGGCCTATCGGTTCCATTTCGCCATGGAGGGCGGCTG
>CANBVC010000080.1 GCA_947372795.1 Beijerinckiaceae bacterium | reverse complement strand
CCGCCCCGTTGCCGCACCTGAGCGGGCGCGCTAAACGAAGGTTATGAATACGAACCATCGCCCGGCTGATCGTCTTGTCATCTCCCTTGCGCAAACCGGTTGCACGGTCGGCGATATCGAGGGCAACGCTACCCGCGTGCGCGATGCGCGCAGGGTTGCGGCGGGGCAGGGGGCTGACCTCGTCATGTTCAGCGAGCTGTTTCTGGCGGGCTATCCGCCCGAAGACCTCGTGCTGAAGCCCGCCTTTCAGGAAGCCTGCCGCCGAGCGGTCGAGGCCTTGGCGCGCGAGACCGCCGATGGTGGCCCGGCCGTGCTGGTGGGCCTGCCATGGGTCGAGGAGGGGCTTTGCTACAACGCCTATGCCCTGCTCGACGGCGGGCGGATCGAGGCGGTGCGCTTCAAGGTCGATCTGCCCAATTATGGCGTCTTTGACGAAAAGCGCGTTTTCGCCAAGGGGCCCTTGCCCGGGCCGGTCTCCTTTCGCGGCGTGCGCCTTGGCCTGCCGATCTGCGAGGACATCTGGAACGAGGAGGTCGTCGAATGTCTCGCCGAGACCGGCGCGGAGATTTTGCTGACCCCCAATGGCTCGCCCTATTGGCGCGGCAAGCATGATGAGCGCATCCAGATCGCCTGCGCGCGTGTCATCGAGGCGGCCCTGCCCATGGCCTATCTCAACCAGATCGGCGGACAGGACGAGCTCGTTTTCGACGGTGGCTCCTTCGTGCTGAACGCCGATTGCGGTCTGGCGGCGCAACTGCCCGCCATGAGCGAGACCGTCGCCTGCACGATCTGGGAGCGCCGCCCGTCGGGCTGGACCTGTATTGAGGGTCCGCGCGCGCTGATCCCTGAGGGCGACGAGGCCGATTATGCCGCCTGCGTGCTGGGCCTGCGCGATTATGTGAACAAGAACGGCTTTCCCGGCGTGGTCATGGGCCTGTCGGGCGGCATCGATTCCGCGATCTGCGCCGCCATGGCGGTCGATGCGCTGGGGCCTGAGCGCGTTCATTGCGTCATGCTGCCCTATAAATTCACCTCCGGGGAATCCCTTGGCGATGCGCAGGCCTGCGCCGAGGCGCTGGGGCTGCGCTACGACACCCTGCCCATCGCATCTGCGGTCGAGGGCATCGAGGCCGCGCTTGCGCCGCTCTTCGCCGGGCGCCCGCGCGACATCACCGAAGAGAACCTGCAAAGCCGCGCGCGCGGAACCTTGCTCATGTCCATCTCGAACAAGTTCGGCCCCATGCTCGTCACCACGGGCAACAAGTCGGAAATGAGCGTGGGCTACGCCACCATTTATGGCGACATGAACGGCGGATTCAATCCGATCAAGGACCTCTACAAGATGCAGGTCTTCCGGCTGTGCCACCTGCGCAACCGCTGGAAGCCCGATGGCGCCTTGGGGCCTGATGGCGAAGTCATCCCCCATAACATCATCATCAAGCCGCCTTCCGCCGAACTGCGCGAAAACCAGAAGGACGAGGACTCGCTGCCCGCCTATGCGGTGCTCGATGACATTCTCGAATGCCTGGTCGAAAGGGAAATGCGGGTCTGCGACATCGTCGCGCGCGGGCATGACCTTGAGGTGGTGAAGAAGGTGGAGCGCCTGCTCTACATCGCCGAATACAAGCGCCGTCAGGCCGCGCCCGGCGTGAAGGTGACGAAGAAGAACTTCGGCCGCGACCGCCGCTATCCCATCGTCAACCGCTTCCGCGATCCGGGCCTGCCTGCGCAGGCGCCCGACGCCTCGATAGCGCCGCGCAAGATCATGGGCGGGGCGGAACGGTTCGAGGAATAAAAGAGAAAGGCCGCCCGCGAGGACGGCCTTTCCATTGTCATGACCGCAGTCCGAGGGGACCACGAGGCGCCGCTCACGCGGGGCGGGACTCCACGCAAGCAGGAATCCTGACGCCCGCGCTGCTCTGCGCCGACGGTAAGACGCTGCTCGACCGCGCCGTCTGTTTTGATGCGGCGCGCCATTAGTGGGTGGGGGCGGCTCGTGGCTTGTTGGCCTGCGTGAATTCTTGCGCGAATGTGTGACATTTAAGTTGCTATTTATTGCTAAGTTAATAACAATTGGTCCCGAAAAGGCCATCCTCCCCGCTTCTTCGAGCTCGGTGCAGTGCTGGTTGGGAGGTCACTGGCGATGGCGATCATAGCTCCTGAAATCGACGGCCGGGGGGCGGCGGACACCAATCACCTCCACGTTTTATCGCAAGTTTTTCCGCGCGCTAATGTTGCGGAGAACGCGGCATGATCGGGCGGCGCGCTTTTCTTGCGGGGTCTGCAACGCTGGGGGCGGTGGCGCTTAGTGGGTGCTCGCGCGAATGTGGCGCGCGCTGCGAGTTCGGCCAGGTGAGCCGATTCACTTATCGTTATCGGCTATCCATCGAGGTCGAAACGCCTGAAGGCGTTGCTATTGGCTCTGGCGTGCTGTCGGTGCGGGCCGTCGATGCGCGGGGTCTTGACGGCAGGCTTCCCCTCTCGGGTACGGACGGCGAGGCCGTCGTTGTTGATTTGGGAAAGCGAGGATTGCTGTTTGCCCTGTTAAAACGAGATCATCGGAAGAACCAACGGGCGGGTGAGTTGAGCGCGGACGTGACCATGCGCGCATTCGACAGACAGCAACAGCAATATGAACGCTATGTCCCCTTGGCGCAGGATGTCGCTGCGACGGCGGCCGGGGTGATCGAGGTCTTGCCTGAAGAGCTGCCGATGCTCGTTCGCTTCCGCAACATCGCCGACCCCGCATCCGTTGAAAAAGTCGATCCGGAAAATCTCGCAAAAAGCTTCGGGCCGGGCGTGAGGCTCAAGCGGGCGACCATCGAAATATCAACCGATCCCGTGACCACGGGGATTGAGAAGAGGTTGGGGTGGTTGCCAAACCTGCATGGCAGTATCGCAACGATGCTTGGAATCGAACGTCCTTACACTCATCTGTTGAACCAATTGACGGGCATCTCTTTTTGGGAGGGAACGCGGCGATGAAAATTTCACCGGAACTGATGCTCGCGGTTCTCGCGATGGATTCGTACAACGAAGGTTATGCCCCGGGGCTTAAAATTCCTTCCCTTGGAGAAACTACGAATAAGGTTATTGGCGACGCGACGATCATTTCGGACTCGTCAACCAAGCTCGATCCGGAAATCACTAAAGCCGCCGGCTTCTACGCCGTCGCCTATAAGTGGGACGGCAAGACCATCATCTCCTTTCGCGGCACGGACAATGTGACAGGCGAGGATCCCGCTAACAATGGCGGCAGCGACCTTTGGAACAAAGAGAAAGGCCGCCCGCGAGGACGGCCTTTCCATTGTCATGACCGCAGTCCGATGGGACCACGAGGCGCCGCTCACGCGGGGCGGGACTCCACGCAAGCAGGAATCCGGATCCCAGTTACCGACGACTGCGGCGTAGGACAATGAGACACAGGATCACCTCCTTTCGGTTGTTAACGACCATAAAAGTGTAGCGTGATTCGTCATTTTGCAAAGATGACTGACCGCCTGAATTTGTTGCTGGCGCTGCCGAGATTAAGGGCGCGATGCCCAAGGTTTGGGTTGGCGCCCACTCGCGATCAGGGCCTCACGCCCCCCACCCCGTCACGCTTCGCGCGCCGACCCTCCCCACAGGGGGGAGGGTAAATGAGCGCGCAATCTCAATAGTTTATGCGAAACGCTGGCCGCTTCCCTCCCCCTTGAGGGGAGGGGTAAGGGGTGGGGGTCGTGAGGCGCTGATCATGAGCCGCCCCGAACTTTCGACCCATCTGCGCCGTTGAGCGGAAATAGCGGGGCTGCGCTCCGCTTAACATTTGCCCCCGCTTGGGTCAGAAAGGGGCGCCCGCGCCAGTGCGGCGCCAGCAGTCAAGGTTTCGCATGCGCACCCCCGTCGTCCGTTTCGCGCCGTCCCCCACAGGCCGCATCCATCTTGGCAATGCGCGCACGGCGCTGTTCAACTATCTCTTCGCGCGCCGCTACAATGGGCGGTTCGTGCTGCGCTTCGACGATACGGACCTTGAGCGCTCGAAAGCCGAATATGCAGACGCCATCGAGGTTGATCTTGAATGGCTGGGCGCTACACCCGATCTTGTCGTGCGCCAGTCCGAGCGTTTCCCCCTCTACGCCGCCGCCGCTGAGCGGTTGAAGGAGATGGGCCGCCTCTACCCCTGTTTTGAAACGCCCGACGAGCTCGACCGGCGCCGCAAGCGCCAGATCGGCCGTGGCCTGCCGCCCGTTTACGACCGCGCCGCTCTCGCCCTCACCGACGCCGATCGCGAGGCCTTGATGGCGCAGGGCCGCAAGCCGCACTGGCGCTTCAAGCTTGATGCGCGGACCGTCGTCTGGTCAGACCTCGTGCGCGGCGACAGCCATATCGACTGCGCCTCCCTGTCCGATCCCGTGCTCATGCGCGAGGATGGAAGCTGGCTCTACACGCTGCCCTCCGTCGTGGACGACATCGACCTTGGCGTCACTCATGTGATCCGTGGCGAAGATCACGTCACCAATACGGCGGTGCAGCTGCAGCTTTTCGAGATCCTGGGCGACCCCGCTCATGCCCCCAGTTTCGCCCATCACAATCTGCTGACTTCATCCTCGGGCGAGGGCCTGTCGAAGCGCAGCGGCGCCCTTTCCATCGCGGGCCTGCGCGAGGCGGGGGTTGAAGCCCTTGCGGTCGCCGCGCTCGCCGTTCTGACGGGGTCGTCGGATTCGGTTGCGCCCGTGCGCTCGCTCCACGAATTGCAGACGCGGTTCGACATCACCCATACCTCGCGCGGCGCGGCCAAGTTCGATCCCGCCGAGCTTGACGCGCTCTCCGCGCGCACCCTGCATGGGCTCGATTATGAGGGCGTGCGGGAGCGGCTCGCGGCGCATGACATCGTCGGCCATCGCGCCGAGCCCTTTTGGCTGGCGGTGCGGGGCAACCTGTCGACCTTCCTTGATGTGGCTATCTGGTGGCGCGTCGTCGAGGGCGAAATAGTCCCCGTAGTCGAGGACGCTGGCTATCTCGAGGAAGCCCGCGCGGCGTTGCCGTCTGAGCCATGGGATGAAAAGACCTGGAGCCTGTGGACGGGCGCCCTCAAGCAGACGACAGGCCGCAAGGGCAAGGGCCTCTTCCACCCGCTCCGCCTTGCGCTCACCGGTCGCGATCAGGGGCCTGAGCTTGCGGTGCTGCTGCCCTTGATCGGACGGGCTAAAGCGTTGGCCCGACTACCCTGATCTTGCGGGCGCCATTGGCGGTCCCTTGTTCGCGCGTTTCGCCGTCCTTCAATCCATAGGCCTTGGCCGTCCCGGCGACGCTGGCGGCGATGCCGGCCGAGTCATTGCTGGCGGTGGGCGCCTTGGCGTTGGCCGCAGCCTCAATCGCGAGCGTGGGGTCGGCATCGTTCCTTGTGGGGGCGCCTTTGCCGGGCGGCGTTTTTGCGGGCGGCGCCTTGGCGACGGAGGCGCGCGATAGTTCCTCCGCCTTCTCCGGCGTCACCACAATGTCGGAGCGTGAGCGCCCCAGCAGCGCTTCGGCCTCGGCCAGCGCTTGCGTCCAGTTTTTGCCGGGCGGCTTGCAGGTGCAGGTTGGATCAAATTTGGTGCGGAATTTCAGAGCATTGGGGAGCGACTTGTAGGGCGTCCCGTCCAGCCCCACGGCCTGATCGATGTCGGCGGATGAGTAGTAGGTGTAGGGCTTGGTCTCGACATTGGGGCAGAGCGCCCGGCACATGTCCGCCATGCCTTCAGCCCCGCCGCGACGCGCCGAGGCCGCTAGCGGGAAGAAACCGCCGTCGCAGCTGCGCACGCAAACTAGCTTCGAGCCACCCTTCGCCGGATCGTCCGCTGCGTTTGGGTCGGTCGGATCTATAAATACTTCCTGGGGGGCGGCGGCGCCGGTTTCAGTCCCGAACAGTCGATCGACGAGATTGCTACGTACCGGCGCGGCCTGTTCGGCCCGGCACGTGGCGTTGAAGCGAGCGACGAGTTCGGTCCTTCCGCCATCGGCGGCGCGGCGCTCCTGCGCCTGCATCGTGGTCAGGTTTTCCCGCATTCGCTGAATCTGGGCCTTGAGGTCACCGCACTGGGCGGGGGGGGCGGCGCCAAAGAAAAGGAACTGCTTAGAATTGCAGCCGATGGACTGCGCGTAGTTCTGCGTGCGCTCCAGTTCATATTGTTGCCGACGGGCGGCGTCGGCGAAACCTGCGGCCGCGCTGGCGTCGCCGGGGCCCATGCTGGCGATCTGCGCCTGCAGACGAGAACATTCCAGGCCCTGCGCAAGGGCGCCAGACAGACCGGCGAGCAGGGCGAGCCCCGCTGCGGCCAGACGAAGCCCCTGCCTCGCGCTCCCTGCTTTGAAAGAAACGGCCATAAAATCCTCTAGGTCATGCCGCGCGCTCGCGCCTGTGATCCACACAAGCGCGGCGAAGAATCACGACCCCTTTTATCTCGCTCCCCTTCGTGACGGCAATGAGGCGAGACTGGCGGGCTTGGCTGTTTTGGGGAAAGCGCGACGGCTAATCGCTGCAGGTGATCAGCGTGGCGCCTGGCTCACGGGTGGCGGCCTTCGCTGGGCCATCAATGGTCGCGGTGATGTCCGAGGCCAGACCGAAGGCGGTGGCGCGGACATGGCCCTGCGACTGGCACCATGCGTCGGCCATCACGGGACCGCAGGCGGCGCCCTTGGTGAAACATTCGGAGACGCCATAGCCTTCCGAGGCGCTGATGACGAAGGTTTCGTTCTCGCGCGCATCCGCTGGGCGCAGGGCCAGCGTCGCCAGAATGGTGGCGGCAAGGCGCAGGGCGGCGACGGGGCGGAGGATCGAACCAGACATGAGGCGCTCAGATAGGGGGAACCGAGCGCGAATTTGCCCCCGCCGGGTGAATAATTGTTTAATGAAATCTTGGGCGGCGGGAATGAACCTCGAATGAAAACTGAATCGGGAACGACTATCTCGCGTGAAACGCGCGGGCTTTTGCTAGGTTTTTGCGGCGTCTGCATGTTTGGCGCGACGCTGCCGATGACGCGGCTCGCGGTGCTCGATTTCGATCCGCTCGCCATGACCGCCCTGCGCGCTGCGTTGGGCGGGCTTGTTGCGACGCTCGCGCTCTTCATCGGTGGCGCCAAATGGCCCGAGCGGCGCCACTGGCCGAAGTTGGTTTATGTTGCGCTGACGGTCTGCACCGGTTTTCAGCTGACCAGCGCCATGGGCTCCGTGACAGTTCCTTCGGCCCATGGGGGCGTGGTTTTGGGGCTACTGCCTCTCTGCACGGCGTTAACGGCGACCCTGTGGTCGGGCGAGCGGCCGAGCCTTGGGTTCTGGCTCTGCAGCGTGGCGGGGGCGGTCCTGATCATCGCCTACGCCCTGCGACAGGGGGCAGGCAGCTTGGGCGCCGGGGATCTCTGGCTGCTTGGAACTGTCCTTTGCGCCTCTACCGGCTATGTCGCCTCGGCGGAGCTTGCGCGTGTGATGCCCGGGTGGACCGTGATCTCGTGGGCGCTGGCGGCCAATCTTGTGGCGAGCGTTCCAGCGGCCATATGGCTCTGGCCGGATAATCTGGCCGCAGTGACCCCGCGCGGCTGGGGCGCCTTTCTCTATCTATCTTTGGTGAGCCAGTATTTCGCTTTTTTCGTCTGGAACGCGGCGCTCGCCATGGGTGGAATGGCCCGGGTCTCCCAGATCCAGTTCCTCCAGACCTTCGTGACCCTCGGCTTCGCCGCCCTGCTGGCGGGCGAGAGCATTGATGTCCCAACCGTGCTCGCCGCCCTTGCGGTCCTGGGCCTCGTGCTGCTGAGCCGTCGGTTTCGGGTGGAGGGCGTGCGGAAGGGTTGACGCGCGCCTCCCCCTGCATCATTGTTTCGCTCATGAAGCGCCCGTTCCGCCTTTGCCGGATCATCATTATCAGCTAGCGATCTCGCTGGCCGGCGCCGACTTGTCCCCATGCAAGCAGCAACCGAGCCAGCGAGGCTCGGGGAAGACATGTCTTTACGCCTTTACAACACGCTGACCCGCTCGAAGGAGACATTCGTCCCCATCGATGCCGCGCATGTGCGCATGTATGTCTGTGGCCCCACGGTCTATGACCTCGCCCATATCGGCAACGCCCGACCCATCATCGTCTTCGATGTGCTCTACCGCCTCTTGCGCGCCCTCTATGGGCGCGATGGCGTGGCCTATGTGCGCAACATTACGGACGTCGACGACAAGATCAACGCCCGCGCCGCCGAGCGCGGCGTCACCATTCGCGAGCTGACCGAAGACACGAACCGGGTCTTTCAGGCCGATGTGAAGGCGCTGGGCTGTCTTGATCCCGATGTCCAGCCGCGCGCCACCGAACATATCGACGAGATGGTGGAGCTTATCGAACGCCTCGTGGCGAAGGGTTTCGCTTACGTCGCGCAAGAGCATGTGCTGTTTTCACCTGCCGCCATGGACGCGGCCAAGGGCGGGTGGCCCCGCTATGGCGCGCTCGCCAACCGTTCGCTCGACGAGATGATCGCCGGCGCCCGGGTCGATGTTGCGCCCTACAAGCGCGACGCGACTGACTTCGTGCTGTGGAAGCCCTCGAAGGCAGGCGATCCGGGCTGGCCTTCGCCCTGCGGAATCGCGAGCCCCGGGCGTCCCGGTTGGCATATCGAATGTTCCGCCATGTCATGGCGCCGGCTGATCCGCGACTTTGCGGGCAAGATCTCCTGCGACGCCGCCGACGCCAACGTCTTTGATATTCATGGCGGTGGGATCGATCTCGTCTTCCCCCATCACGAAAACGAAATCGCTCAGTCCTGCTGCGCGCTCGATACGCCGCGCATGGCCAATGTGTGGATGCACAACGGCTTCCTGCAGGTCGAGGGTGAGAAGATGTCGAAGAGCCTCGGCAATTTCATCACCATCAACGAACTGCTGCACACGAGCAATTTCGGCGGGCGCAAATGGGCGGGCGAAGTTTTGCGCCTCGCAATGCTGCGCACCCATTATCGCCAGCCGATCGACTGGACCGCAAAGGCGCTCGAGGAGGCTGAAAAGACGCTCGACCGTTGGTATGGCGCGCTCGAAGGCGTGGCTGAAGATGCGACCGAGCCCACTGAGGCCTTCATGGCCGCCCTTCAGGACGATCTCAACACGCCCGGCGCCATCGCTGAGTTGTTCAGCATGGCCAGCGAGCATCCCGCGCAGGCGCGCGCCAGCGCAAGGCTGCTCGGCCTGTTGCAGATGACGCCCGCCGAATGGAAGGGCCTGCGCGAGGCTGACCTCGCCATTTCACCCGCCGCAATTGAAGAAATGATCGCCGCGCGCCTCGCTGCACGTGCTGCGAAGAACTGGGCGGAGTCTGACCGTATTCGTGATGAGCTAGTCGCAAAGGGCGTCGCCTTGAAGGATGCCAAGGATCCTGCGACGGGCGAGTTACGCACCACCTGGGAGGCCAAACGATGAAAGCTTCACTTCGTCCCTATCTTCCCTCCGAGGCGCAACTGCTGGCTCTGATCTTTCAGGCGAGCATCGAGACGCTGGCCGAGGACGATTATGATACCGATCAGCGCGCCGCATGGGCCTCAATCGCCGATGACGTCGGCGCATTCGCCAAACGCCTTGCGGCGGGCCTCACCATTGTCGTCCTCGCCGATGGCTCGCCCGTGGGCTTCGCCAGCCTCGCGGGCGCCGACAAGCTAGATCTGCTCTATGTCCATCCTGATTATGCGGGGCAGGGCCTTGGCTCCATGCTCGCCGACGCGCTTGAGAAGCTTGCGGGCGCACGCGGCGCCGCCCAAATGACGAGCGACGCCAGCGACAATGCAGTGCCTTTCTTTCAAAAGCGCGGCTATGAGCCCCAATCGCGCAACAGCGTGATGATCGGCGACGAATGGCTCGCTAACACCACGATGCGCAAGGCGCTTGGCGGAAAGGTCGACGCCTGATGAGCCAGTCTTGCTTTCCGTTTCTTCTTGCCGGCGCAACGTCGCCAGGGTCTGACCGTCATGCGTGAACGTCTTTATCTCTTTGACACGACGCTGCGCGATGGCGCGCAGACCACGGGCGTTGATTTCTCGCTTGAGGACAAGCGCAAGATCGCGCGCATGCTCGACGACCTCGGCATCGATTATGTCGAGGGCGGCTATCCCGGCGCCAACCCGATCGACACCGAATTCTTCCGCAAGAAGGCGACCACGAAAGCCCGCTTCGCCGCCTTTGGCATGACCAAGCGCGCAGGCCGTTCGGCGGCTAATGATCCGGGGGTCGCGGGGCTGCTGGACGCCGACGCCGATGTCGTCACTTTCGTCGCCAAGAGCTGGGACTATCAGGTTCATGTGGCGCTTGGCTGCACCCTTGATGAAAATCTCGATGGCATCGCGGATTCGATCAAACTTGTGCGCCAGCATGGGCGCGAAGCCATCCTAGACTGCGAACATTTCTTCGATGGCTACAAGGCCAATCCCGATTACGCCCTGCAATGCGCTCGCACCGCCCATGAGTCAGGCGCGCGCTGGATCGTTTTATGCGACACCAATGGCGGCACGCTGCCCCATGAAATCGAGCGCATCGTGCATGAAGTCGCTCTGCATGTGCCGGGCTCGCATCTGGGCATTCACGCCCATAACGATACCGAGAATGCGGTGGCGAATTCTCTGGCGGCGGTGCGCGCTGGCGCGCGGCATATTCAGGGCACGTTGAACGGATTGGGCGAGCGTTGCGGCAACGCCAATCTCGTCTCGCTCATCCCCACGCTTCTGCTCAAGAGCGATTACGCGGAGCGCTTTGAAATCGGCGTTTCCAATGAAAAGCTCGCCGGCCTCACCAAGCTCAGCCACACGCTCGACGAATTGCTCAATCAGGCGCCTGACCGTCATGCGCCCTATGTGGGCGGCTCGGCTTTCGCCACGAAGGCGGGCATTCACGCCTCCGCCGTGATGAAAGATCCGCGCACTTATGAACACATCGATCCGTCGATTGTGGGAAACGAGCGCAAGGTGCTGGTCTCCGATCAGGCGGGCAAGTCCAATATTCTGGCGGAGCTGGAGCGCATCGGCGTCACCGTCTCCAAAGATGATCCGCGCGTCGGGCGGTTGCTCGACGAGGTGAAGGAGAAGGAGGCGCTCGGCTACGCCTATGAGGGCGCCGACGCTTCCTTCGAATTGCTCGCGCGCCGCATCCTCGGCCAGACGCCGGATTATTTTCAGGTCGAGCGTTTCCGCGTGAATGTGGAGCGCCGCCATAATGCGCAGGGCGAACTGACCACGGTTTCGGAAGCCATCGTGAAGGTGATCGTCGATGGTGAGGAATTCATCTCCGCCGCCGAGGGCAATGGCCCGGTCAACGCGCTCGATCTCGCCTTGCGCAAGGACCTCGGGAAATACCAGCGCTACATCGGCGATCTGGAATTGCTCGATTATCGCGTGCGCGTTTTTCAGGGCGGGACGGATGCTGTGACGCGCGTGCTGATTGAATTTGGCGATGAGACGGGGGCGCGGTGGTCCACGGTCGGCGTCTCCGCCAATATCATCGACGCCTCGTTTCAGGCGCTGACGGACGCTATTGTCTATAAGCTTTTCAAGGCGGGAGCCTGACGCTCAAAGAAAAACCCCTCCCGGTCGGGGAGGGGCGATTATTTCTGCGAGGGACGAGAGCCCTCAGCGTGATCGCTTGATCATTCGACCAGGGTCATGCGCTTGTCCTTGCACAGGTTGACGCCTGCGACTTCCAGGACCGACTCGTCGTCGAAGGAGCCAGACACGTCGAAGACGCAGCCCGACTTCGCGGGGAACTTTGCGTTCAGCTTGGCGCCGGGGCCAAGATCCGTGGCCAGAACGATGTCCTCAGCGCCCTTGGCCTTGGACTTGATGGTGAGTTCAAGAAGGGTCGCCTCGCGGCGGTTGTCCACCAGTACGTCGGCGGCGGCGCTCTT
>CANBVC010000079.1 GCA_947372795.1 Beijerinckiaceae bacterium | reverse complement strand
TGCTACATGACGGCGGATGCGCTCGACCGGGCGCACCGTCTGACTGACCCCGATGCGCGGCAGGCCGCCTCCGAGCGCGCAGGCCTTCTGACGCCGGTCGCCAAGGCTTTCTCGACAGACATCGGCAGCGAGGTCGCCTCGCTTGGCGTGCAGGTCCATGGCGGCATGGGCTTCATTGAGGAGACGGGCGCGGCGCAACATCTGCGCGACGCGCGCATCGCCGCCATCTACGAGGGCACGAACGGCATTCAGGCGATGGATCTCGTCACGCGCAAGCTCGGCCTCTCCGGTGGAGCCGCCATGCGCCGCGAAATCGAAGATATGCGCAGCGTGATCGATGAGGCGCGTGGGACAGGGGAGGCTTTCGCGCCCATGGCCGCGCGCCTTGGCGATGCGGTGGATGCGCTGGAGCGAGCGGTCGTGGCCCTCGGCGCGGCCTCTGCGGAGGTGGCAGGGGCTGGCGCGACCCCCTTCCTGCGCCTCTTTGCGCTGGCGCGGGGCGGAACGGGCCTTGCCGTGCTCGCGTTAGCGGCGGTGCGGGAGGACGCTTCTGATCCCGCAGGGCGCGTCACGCTGGCCCAATTCTTCGCGCAGAACGTCGCGCCGGGGGCCGCGGCGCTGGAAACCGCTATTATTCATGGCTATGAGTCCGTTCTTAAGACGGACGCTGTGCTGGGGATCGCATCTTAATTCCCATGCTGGCGGGCTGCGCCGCTGAGGGAAATGGTTATGACTGACATTGAGAGCGGCGAGCCCGAGATCGTCGAAACCCTGAACGGCAAGACGATCTTCATCACCGGCGCCACGCGCGGCATCGGGCTCGCGATAGCGCTGCGGGCGGCGCAGGATGGCGCCAATGTCGTCATAGCCGCGCGCAGCGTCGAGCATGACCCGAAGCTCCCCGGCACGATCTTCACCGCTGCGGCCGAAGTCGAGGCGGCTGGCGGCGTCGCGCTGCCCCTGCGCGTCGATCTGCGCGACGAGGCGCAGGTGCGCGCCGCGCTCGCTGAGACCGCGAAGCGTTTTGGGGGCATCGACATCGTTGTGAACAACGCCGCCGCCATGGCGCTCGCCGACACGCGCCATATCGATATGGCGCGCTTTGATCTCATGCATCAGGTGAACCTGCGCGGCGCATTCATGGTGTCGAAATTCGCGCTGCCATTTCTTGAGCGCGCGCCCAATCCGCATATCCTGATGATCGCGCCGCCGCTTGATCTGCGTGAGAAATTCTTCGCCGCACACACGGCCTTCTCCATGTCGAAATTCGGCATGAGCATGATGGCTGTGGGGCTGACGGCCGAGCTGCGGGCCAAGGGAGTCGCGGTGAATACGCTATGGCCGCGCAGCTTGATCTCCACGAGCGCAATCCCTGGCATTCCGGAAGGTCGGGACAATCTGCGCGCCTCGCGCAAGCCAGAGATCATGGCCGACGCCGCGCATGTCATCCTCACGAAGGATGCCCGCAGCTTCACCGGGCGTTTTCTGATCGATGAGCTTCTGCTCGCTGAACATGGCGAGACCGATTTCGCCCGCTACGCCATCGATGACGATGTTCCCCCTGCGGTCGGGTTCCTGTCGACGTCGTCCGCGCCGCGCCTCGTCATAGCGCCTCCTGTCGAAGAGCCCGTATAGCGCTTATATTGCGATCATGTGTGGACGCATCGCCATAACCCTGCCGCCGCAGGCCATTCGCGCCTTCTTCGCTTATGCGGAGCAGCCGAATTTCCCGCCGCGCTACAATGTCGCCCCAACGCAGCCCGTGCCTGTCGTGCAGATGGAGCGCGAGCCTGGCGGCGAGCGCAAACATCGGCGTTTCGTTCTTGTGCGCTGGGGCTTTCTGCCGGGCTTCGTGAAGGACCCGAAGGATTATCCGCTGGTCGTCAACGCGCGGGCTGAAACCCTCGCGCAGAAGCCTAGCTTCCGCAACGCGCTCAAGCGCCGCCGCTGCATCTTCATCGCCGACGCGTTTTATGAATGGCGCAGGCCCGCTGAAGGCAAGCGAAAGGGCGCGCCGCCCGCGCAGCCCTTCCTCATCCGCCGCCGCGATGGCGCGCCCATGGCCATCGCAGGCCTATGGGAGACATGGATGGGGCCTGATGGCGAAGAGGTCGACACCGCCTGCATCGTCACCACTTTCGCCAATGGCCCGATCTCGGCCATTCACGACAGGATGCCAGTGATCCTCGAGCCGCAGGATTTCGACACATGGCTCGATTGCGAAGCCCATGACGTCGACGAAGCCTCGACTCTCATGCGCCCCGCCGCCGACGACGTACTGGAATTCTGGCCCATATCGACCGCCGTCAACAAGGTGGCGAACGATGGTCCTGAATTGATGGCGCGGGTTGAGGAAATCGAACACGCGCCCGCGCCAAAGAAGGTAGCCGCTCCTTCGGCGCAGGGTGATTTGTTTGGTTAGTTTTTGAAGGGTCAGTTCAGCGTCATAGGCAGCGCGACGGGGCTGCGGAAGTTGGAAGACGAATTCCACTCCACCTTGTTCACGCTGAGATGAAAATCAGGCGCGCGTTCGAGAAAACGGCGCATGCTGGCTTCCGTCACCATGCGGGCCATCTGGCTGCCGAGGCAGAAATGCTTGCCAGCGCCAAAGCCCAGATGCCCCTGCGGGCGCCGCTCGATGTCGTAAACATCGGGGTTGCGGAATTTGCGCCAGTCGCGATTGCCCGACCCATAGGCCAGCACCAGCTTGTCGCCGACGCGCAGGGTCTGCCCATGTAACTGCGTCTCCTTCGCCACCACGCGCTTGAAACGTTGCGCCGAAGTGTTGAAGCGCAAAGATTCTTCGATCGCGGGCGTAATCAGCGAAGGCTCAGCCACAATGCGCCGCCGCGCGTCGGGATAATCATGCAGGTTGAGCGCGAACATGCTCATGAAGCTCGATAACGATTCCACGCCCGCCATCACGAAGGTCGCGGAAGTCAGCACAACCTCGCGCTCGCTCAAGCGGTCGCCATCGATCTCGGCTTCGGCGAGATGGGTGATGAGGTCGTCCTTGGGATCAGAGCGACGCTTGGCCACTTCCGTCGAGATGAAGTCCGACAGGAATTTGAAGGCGTCGAGATGTTCCTGCGTGCGGCCCTTGGCGGCCTTGTCCGTGGAGACCGCGAGAATCACCTTGCGGCGGATTTCGCCATGGTCGAGTTGCGGCAGGCCCATGGTCTTGAACAGCAGGCCGACCGTGATCTGGCTCGAATAATCCTCGACGAAATCAAACGCGCCGCGCGCCATGATGCGGTCGAGCGAAGCATCGGCGAGAGCGAGCGCAGGTTCAATCAGATTGCCAAGATTCTTGCGCGAGAATGCCGCCATGCTGAGGGCGCGCAGGCGGTCATGGCGCGGCGGATCAGTGGTGCCGAGGGTTGCGCCGGCGCGGCCCGGGATCTCGTCGATCAGATTGCCCTGCGAAGACGAGAAGGTCTCCCAATCCTGAGCCGCGCGCGAAATATCTTCATAGCGCGACAAGATCCACAGCCCCGCGCTTTCGCTCCAGTAGCAAGGATGCTCCTCGCGCAGGCGCTCATAGTGGGGGAAGGGATCAGCGTCGATGGCAGGAGAATAAAGATCGAAAGGCTCTGTCAAACTTTATACTCCGCCGATTCCCCGCCAGATCGGCGCCTAAAGCACCTTGCCGGGGTTCAGGATGTTCTTGGGGTCCAGCGCGCGCTTGATCATATGCATGACGTCAAGGGCCACGGGATCCTTGACCTCTGGCAGAAGATCGCGCTTGAGCACGCCGATGCCATGTTCTGCCGAGATCGAGCCCTTGTACTTCGTCACGATGGCGTGCACGGCCTCGTTAATCTCCACCCAACGATCCAGAAACGCCTGCTTGTCGGCGCCGACTGGCTGGCTAAGATTGGTGTGGATGTTGCCGTCGCCCAGATGGCCGAAAGGCACGAGGCGCGAGCCGGGAACCATCTTCTCACAAACGATGAAAGCTTCGTCGAGGAAATCGGCGACCTTGGAAACGGGCACGCAGATGTCATGCTTGATGGAGCCGCCTTCAAGCTTGGGCACATCGGCCAGCATTTCGCGCAGCTTCCAGAAATAGGCGCGCTGGTCCAGCGATGCGGCGACGGCGGCGTCTTCGATGAGCTCATCTTCGGCGGCGCGCTCCAGTAGAGACAGCATAGTTTCGCCGATGCCGGTGTCGAGCTGCGAGGCGAGTTCGATCAGCACATACCACTTGTGCTTGTCGTTGAGCGGCTCGCGCGCGCCCGCCACATGTTTCATCACGAAGTCCATGCCGATGCGCGGCATCAGCTCGAAGGTCTTCACGTCAGAGCCGGCCATTTCCTGCGCCAGGGTCAGGAACTGCGTCGCCTTGTGCGGATCGGTGAGGCCGACGATGGCGGTCGCGCGGGCGCGGGGCTTGGGATAGAGCTTCACGACAGCCGCCGTGATGATGCCCAAAGTGCCTTCCGAGCCCATGACGAGGTGCTTCAAGTCGTAGCCGGTGTTATCCTTCTTCAGCTTCGACAGGGTGGACATGATGCGCCCATCGGCCAGCACCACTTCAAGACCTGTCACAAGATCGCGCGCATTGCCATAGGTGATGACCTGCGTGCCGCCCGCATTGGTCGAAAGATTGCCGCCAATCGTGCAGGAGCCCTCAGACGCCAGCGAGAGGGGGAAGAGGCGATCGGCGCCGTCTGCGGCTTCCTGAACCTTGATCAGTTGCAGGCCAGCTTCGACGGTCATGGTGTTGGAGGCTGTGTCGATTTCGCGCACGCGGTTCATGCGGCCAAGCGATAGGACCACCTGCGCGCCGCTCTCGTCCGGCGTCTGCCCGCCCACAAGGCCCGTATTGCCGCCCTGCGGCACCACCGGCGTATTGGTCTCGTGACAGATCTTCATGATCGCCGCGACTTCCTCGGTGGAGCCGGGGCGCAGAATGCAAGGCGATACGCCATGCCAGAGGTCGCGCTCCTCCTTGAGGTAGGGCGCCATGTCTAGCGGATCGGTTATCACATGACGTTCGCCGATGATCTCGGCGAAGCGGGCGATAAGGGCGGCTGGGGTGAGGGTCTGTGTCAGCATGGCAGGCAATTTAATAGAGCCGCGCGGAATTTGCGAGCCCAATCGCTCACTCAGCCCAGAAGCCGCCCGCGACGTTTCGTCTTGAGGGGGATGCGCCGGAACAGGCCAACCACTTCGATATGGGAGGAATGGCGGAACTGATCGACCGGCGTGATGCGCTCAATGCTAAAACCGCCATCCACAAGAATTTTAGCATCCCGCGCGAAAGTCTTGGCGTTGCAGGACACTGCGACGGCGGTTTTGACCCCGGAGGCGGCGATTTCCTTTGCCTGTTCCTCGGCGCCCGAGCGCGGCGGATCGAAGACCACGGCGTCAAAGGGGTTGAGTTCGTGACGCAGCAATGGGCGGCGGAAAAGGTCGCGCGTTTCGGTGGTGATGGTGCGCAACCCCTGCGTGAAATGTGCTGCCTTTTCGAGGCTCGTCAGCGCATGGGCCTCCGCCTCGACCGCCAGAACGGTCGCCTTTTCGGCGAGGCGCAGGGCGAATGTGCCCACCCCCGCGAAGAGGTCCAGCACCTTTTTGCTGGAGCCGACGCCTTCCAGAACGAGGCGCGCCAGCGTCTCTTCCCCAAGGTCGGTCGCCTGCAGAAAGCCGCCTGGCGGCGGCGCAACCTTGGCGCGGCCCATGGGAATCAGGGGCGGGCGGCGCTCGATCAGAATATCGCCGTGATTCGAGATGCGCGCGAGATCAAGGCGCGCGGCGAGGCCGATCATGGCCTGTTGGATTTCAAAGGAGAGCTTGCCCGTGCCGCGCACGTCGATATCGAGCCCCTCTAGGCTCGCAGTGATCACGATGTCGAGCGGCTTGCCGAGCTGGTTCAGAAGCTGCGCCACGGCGCGGGCGGCGGGCAGAGCCTCGGCGAGGCCGGGAGCAAGGATCGGGCAGGCTTCCAGCGGCGTGATCTCGTGGCTGCGGGCGCGCATGAAGCCGACGGCGGTGAAGATGCGCCCCAGCGCATCGCGGTCGAATCTGGCGTGAAAAGTCACGCGCCGCCGCCCTTCGCCATGGGCGTCGATGAGGGGCTCGAGCTTGGCTTTCAGGCCGGCGTGTTCGAAGGCCGCCATGAGAAGGCCGCGCTTCCATTCGCCATAGGGAGCGGGTGCAAGGGTCTGCACGGCGCAGCCGCCACACACCGTAAAGTGAGGGCAGAAGGATGCGATCCGGTCGGGGCTTGGTTTGACGACTTCGACCAGCGTTCCCCGGTCGCCATCGACTTCGGCCAGGATCGTTTCTCCCGGCAGGGCATAGGGCGTGAAGACCACGCCTTCATCAGTGTGCGAAACGCCTTCGCCGCGTTGGCCGAGGCGTTCGATGGTGAGGGGCATGCGCAAGTTCATGTCTGGTCTCCGCGCGTCGCCGCGATAAGGAATTCGCGGTTACCGTCGCCGCCATCGATGGGGGAGGGGATCAGGCCGCGCACGCGCCAGCCGAGCCCCTCAAGGAAAAGTTGGATGTGCTCACACACTTCGGCATGAACATCAGCGTCGCGAACGACGCCTTTCTTGACGCGCGCCCGTCCCGCCTCGAACTGTGGCTTGATCAGCGCGATGAGATCAGCTCGCTGTGTCGCCAATTCAAGCGGCGTCGGTAGCACGAGGCGCAACGAGATGAAACTGGCGTCGCAGACGATGAGCGATGGCGCCGGTTCGATCATTGACGCTTTGAGGCTGCGCGCGTCGGTGCTTTCCATAACGCGCACGCGTGCTTCACCACGCAACGATGCATGCAATTGGTCGCGCCCCACGTCCACCGCGTAGACCCGTTCCGCCCCGCGCGAAAGGAGCACCTGCGTGAAGCCGCCCGTGGAGGAGCCGACATCCATGCAGATGCGCCCCTGCGGATCAACGCCGAAGTGATCGAGCCCGCCGACAAGTTTCAAGCCAGCGCGCGACACCCATGGATGGGGGGCGGTCGCCTCGATCTGCGCGTCTTCGCTGACCGGTTCAGAGGGCTTGCGCACTTGCGCGCCATCCACGCGAACGAGCCCCGCCTCGATGGCGGCTCTTGCCTTCGCGCGGCTTTCAAAGAAGCCGCGGTCTACGAGTGCGATGTCAGCGCGCTGGGGCATGAAGGTTCATGCTTCAGGCGATCTTGTCGTGGCGTATGAGGGCGCTGTCGCCCAATGTGTCGAGGACCTTGCGCACGATGCTCTTCGCGTCGAGGCCTGCGGTCGCATACATGCGCTCAGGCGTATCATGGTCCTGAAACACGTCAGGCAATGTCATTGCGCGAACCTTCACATGACCATCGTCAAGCGCGCCGGCCTGCGCGAGGAAGGTGAGCGCAGCGGCGCCAAAGCCGCCGCTCGATCCTTCTTCAAGCGTGATCAGCGCTTCATGGTTTTTCGCCAGCCGCAGCAGCATGCCCTCATCGAGAGGTTTAGCGAAACGGGCGTCCGCCACTGTGGTTGAAACGCCGAGCGATTCAAGTTGCTCCGCCGCTTTCAGCGCTTCCGCCAGACGCGTGCCGAGCGAAACGAGCGCGACCCGTCGCCCCTCGCGCATGATGCGGCCCTTGCCGATGGGCAGAGGCGTTCCGCGCGCGGGCATATCGACGCCAACGCCCTCGCCGCGCGGATAACGGAACGCGATGGGGCTGCTGTCGTGGGCTGCGGCGGTCGCCACCATATGCACGAGTTCAGCTTCATCAGCGGCGGCCATGACCACCATGTTCGGCAAGCAGCAGAGATAGGCGATGTCGAAGGCGCCTGCATGGGTCGCGCCATCGGCCCCCACTAGGCCAGCGCGATCTATGGCGAAGCGCACGGGCAGGTTCTGCAGCGCTACGTCATGCATCAGCTGATCGTAACCGCGCTGAAGGAAGGTCGAATAAATCGCACAGAAAGGCTTGAAACCTTCGGTGGCGAGGCCTGCGGCGAAAGTCACGGCGTGCTGCTCGGCGATGCCTACATCGAAGCAGCGTTCGGGATAGGTTTTTTCGAAGAGATCGAGACCCGTGCCGCTGGGCATGGCGGCGGTGATGGCGACGACCTTGTCGTCGTGTTTCGCTTCAGTGATCAGGCTCTCGGCGAAGACGCGCGTATAGGCGGGCGCATTGGCTTTGGGCTTTATTTGCGCCCCGGTCACAACATCGAAAGTGTTGACCCCGTGATATTTGTCCGCGGAGGCTTCCGCAGGGCCATAGCCCTTGCCCTTCTTGGTCACGACATGGATCAGCACCGGCCCCCTCGCCATGTCGCGCACATTCTTGAGCACGGGCAGAAGATGGTCGAGATTATGGCCGTCGATAGGGCCGACGTAATAAAAGCCCAGCTCTTCGAACAGCGTTCCGCCGGTCCAGAAGCCGCGCGAATATTCCTCCGTCTTCTTCGCCTTGTCGTAGAGAAATTTCGGCAGGCGCTGCGCCAGTTGCTTGGCGGTCTCGCGCAACGAGCGATAGGTGTGGCTCGATACGAGCCGCGCCAGATAGGCCGACATGGCGCCGGTCGGCGGGGCGATCGACATATCGTTGTCGTTGAGAATGACGATCAGCCGTGAATGCTGGGCGCCTGCATTGTTCATGGCCTCATAGGCCATGCCAGCCGACATAGCGCCGTCGCCGATCACAGCGATGACATTGTTGTTTTCACCTTTGAGGTCCCGCCCGACGGCCATGCCAAGACCCGCCGAAATCGACGTCGAGGAATGGGCGGCGCCAAAGGGGTCATATTCGCTCTCGCAGCGCTTCGTGAAGCCGGAGAGGCCTCCCGCCTGGCGCAGGGTGCGGATGCGGTCGCGTCGGCCGGTGAGGATCTTGTGGGGATAGGCCTGATGGCCGACATCCCAGATCAGCCGATCACGCGGCGTATCGAAAACATAATGCAGCGCCACCGTCAGCTCGACCACGCCCAGACCCGCGCCAAGATGCCCGCCGGTGACGGAAACCGCGTCGATCATTTCGCTGCGCAGCTCGTCCGCCACCTGCTTAAGGTGGCGCTCGTGCAAACCGCGAAGCTCGTGGGGCGTCGGCGTGCGGTCAAGAAGGGGAGTGTTTGGTCGGGACACAGAAATTCCAAAAAAAGCCGGGCGAGAGGCCGAAACGGCGAGGCGAGACTTACACCCGCCCCGGCCCCGCCGCAAATGATATGGGCGTTCCAGAGGCGAACGTCACCCATTGGGCCATCTGGTCGAGGTCACGGGCGGGACCTAGTTCGTGCTGGCTGTGGGAAGCGCATCTTGGGACGACTGCAAGGAGAACCGTCATGTTCGAGACAAATTCGAGGGGCACGCCTTCGATCGCCGAAGCTCTGGGCCGCCTCGGCGACCGCTGGGGCATGGTCGTCGCTTTCGGCCTGATCATGTTACTTCTTGGCTTCATGGCGCTTGGTCTCGTCCTTTCCGCCACCATCGCCACGGTGCTGGTGATCGGCGGCTTCATGATCGCCACGGGGCTTCTGGAGATTGTGATGGGCTTTTCCGCCGAGACCTGGGGGCGGCTCTTCATCTGGATCATTGCGGGCCTGCTTTACCTTGCGGCGGGCGTGGTCGCCGTTTCGCAACCCCTTCTGGCTGCTTCTATTTTCACGCTCATGTTGGGGGCGGGGCTGGTAGCTACCGGCATTGTGCGCATCGTGCTGGCCTTCCAGCTTCCGCCTGAACAGTCCAAATGGCTGGTGGTCCTGTCAGGCGTGATCACGCTTTTGGTGGGCCTTGCTATCATCGCGGGCTGGCCAGGCAACAGCTTCTTTATTCTGGGCGTCTTTCTGGCGGTTGACCTGATGTTCTACGGGGTTGGCTGGATTTCCTTCGGCCTCGCCCTGCGCCAGCGCCGCAACAGCGTCCGCGCCTGAATCTCGGTTCTGCATCGACGTGACATTAGGTCTGATTGATCCCACCGGCGTTTTCCGTCATGGAGAACGCCGGTTTCAGTCGTTTGCGGTCCGGAGGCCTCCTGAGGCCGCTCACCCGCGTTGAAGGGGTTCAGCATGGCCAAGTGGGTCTATACTTTCGGCGATGGCAAGGCCGAGGGCGCAACGCAAATGCGCGATCTTTTAGGGGGCAAGGGCGCCAATCTCGCCGAAATGGCGAACCTGGGCTTGCCCGTGCCCCCCGGGTTCACCATCACCACCGAGGTCTGCACTTCGTTCTATGCGAACGAGCGGCAATATCCACAGGAGCTTGCGGCTCAGGTCGAGGCGGCTCTGGCCTATATCGGCTCAATCGCGGGTCATACGTTTGGCGATGAGGCCAACCCCCTGCTGGTTTCGGTGCGCTCGGGCGCCCGCGCCTCCATGCCTGGCATGATGGACACGGTGCTCAATCTTGGCCTGAACGACATGACCGTGGCGGCAGTCGCCAAATCAGCCGGTGATGAGCGTTTCGCCTGGGACAGCTACCGCCGCTTCATCCAGATGTATTCAAACGTGGTGCTTGATCTTGGCCATCACAATTTCGAGGAGATCCTCGAAGACTACAAGGATATGCACGGCCATATGCTGGACACCGACCTCGACGCCGAAGACTGGCGCGAAGTCGTCAAGCGCTACAAGGCCTGCGTCGAGGAAAAGACCGGCAAGCCTTTCCCTCAAGATCCGCGCGCCCAGCTCTGGGGCGCCGTGGGCGCGGTCTTCGGCTCGTGGATGAACCAGCGCGCCATCACCTATCGCCGCCTGAACGACATTCCCGAAAGCTGGGGCACGGCGGTCAATGTGCAGGCCATGGTCTTCGGCAATATGGGCGAGACCTCGGCCACCGGCGTCGCTTTCACGCGCAATCCGTCCACGGGCGAGCATGAGCTTTATGGCGAATTCCTCATCAATGCTCAGGGCGAAGATGTAGTTGCCGGCATTCGCACACCCCAGAACATCACCGAAGTCGCGCGCATCGCCGCCCATTCGGACAAGCCCTCGATGGAGATGGCTCTGCCCGATTGTTTCAACGAATTCGTGCGCGTGACGCATTTGCTGGAGAAGCACTATCGCGACATGCAGGACATGGAGTTCACCGTCGAGCGCGGCAAGCTCTGGATGCTGCAGACACGCGGCGGCAAGCGCACCGCGAAGGCGGCTCTGCGCATCGCCGTCGATATGGCGGCGGAAGGGCTGATCACCCACGAAGAGGCGATCTTACGCATCGATCCCGCTTCGCTCGATCAGTTGCTGCATCCCACCATCGACCCCAAGGCGGAGCGCAAGGTCATCGGAACGGGCTTGCCCGCCTCGCCGGGCGCGGCCTGCGGCGAGATCGTCTTTAATTCAGATGAAGCGGAACTGCTCAAGAACGCCGGTCGCAAGGTCATTCTCGTGCGTGTCGAAACCTCGCCCGAAGACATTCACGGCATGCATGCCTCCGAAGGCATCCTGACCACGCGCGGCGGCATGACCTCCCACGCTGCGGTTGTGGCGCGCGGCATGGGCAAACCCTGCGTCTCTGGCGCGGGCTCCATTCGCGTCGACTATGCAGCGCAGACCTTCACGGTCGCGGGCAAGGTGATGAAGAAGGGCGACATCATCACCATCGATGGTTCGACGGGTCAGGTGCTTGAAGGCTCTGCGCCTATGCTAGAGCCTGAACTGTCCGGCGACTTCGCAAAGATCATGATATGGGCCGATGAGGTGCGTCGCATGAAGGTGCGCACCAACGCCGATACGCCCAATGACGCGCGCGTCGCCCGCAACTTCGGCGCTGACGGCATCGGCCTTTGCCGCACTGAACACATGTTCTTTGAAGGCGACCGCATCATCGCAGTGCGCGAGATGATCCTGGCCGACGACGAAGCTGGACGACGTCACGCGCTCGACAAACTGCTGCCCATGCAGCGGCAGGATTTCGCGGCTCTGTTCGAAATCATGTCGGGTCTGCCGGTGACGATCCGTCTGCTCGATCCCCCGCTGCATGAATTCCTGCCGCATACAGATTCGGAAATCGACGAAGTCGCAAAGGCGATGGGCGCGAGCCCTGAGAAGCTGAAGCGCCGCGCGGC
>CANBVC010000078.1 GCA_947372795.1 Beijerinckiaceae bacterium | reverse complement strand
ACGGAACTGCGCGCGCAGCTTGAGGCTTCGCCAAAGCTTCTCGCCCACGGCGTCGATTATGTCCTGCACGCCATTCTTGATTACGTGGTGGATGGTTATCTGCCGATCGTCGAGACCATTGAAGATCAGGTGCTGGCCATGGAGCGCCGCGCCCTCGACGCCTTCCTCACCCGAGAGGAAATCAAGCGGCTCTTCATGCTGCGTCACCAACTCATCAAGTTTCAGCGCATTCTTGGCCCGACGCTGGAAATGGTGCGCAAGCTCGTCAATCTCGACCTTCCCTGCATCGATCATGAGACGAGGCCCTATTTCAACGACGTGCTCGACCATGTGAGGCGCATGGAGAATATGGTCGCAAGCTTGCGGGACGTGCTCACCTCGGTCTTCGAAATAGGTACGTTGCTTGAACAGCAACGCCAGGGCGTCATCACCCGCCAGCTCGCCGCCTGGGCCGCCATACTTGCGGTTCCCACCGCCATTGCGGGGGTCTACGGCATGAATTTCAAGAATATGCCTGAACTTGAATGGCAATATGGCTATTTCACCGTACTGGGGGCCATCGTTTTCCTTTGCTTTACGCTCTACTGGCGGTTCAAGCGGGCGAATTGGCTTTGATGGACAACTGTGACGCGCGGAAGCGAATGGGATAAGGTGCGGACGTCTTTGAGGTGGATGCAGAACCATGTCGGATAAATTCAGGGTGATCGAAGGCGGCGGTGAGAAGCGCGACGTGGCGCATACGATGCTGGACCTTGGCCGCGAAGCGCGCCGCGCCGCGCGCGAACTTGCCCTTGCCCCGCCCCATGTCAAGAATACTGCGCTAAAGGTCGCAGCGGGGATTTTGCGCACCTCGGTCGCCGATGTGCTCGCGGCCAATGCCCGTGACATGGAGGCGGCGACCACCGCGGGCGCCAGCAAAGCCAATCTCGACCGCCTGCTACTCACCGCGGCGCGCGTCGAGGCTATCGCTCGTGGGCTTGAGGATATCGCGGACCTTCCCGATCCCGTGGGTCGGACCCTCGCTTCTTACGAACGACCCAATGGCCTCAAGATCGACCGCGTGGCGACGCCGCTTGGCGTCATCGGCGTGATCTACGAAAGCCGCCCCAATGTGACGGCGGACGCAGGCGCCCTTTGCCTCAAGGCCGGCAACGCTGCGATCCTGCGCGGCGGCTCCGACAGCTTCCATTCCTCCCGGATCATTCACGCCTGCCTGGTCGAAGGTTTGCGCACCGCAGGCTTGCCGGACGCCGCGATTTCACTCGTGCCCACCCGCGATCGGGCGGCGGTCGGCGAAATGCTCAAGGGCCTGGGCGGCAATGTCGACGTCATCGTGCCGCGCGGCGGCAGGAGCCTCGTTGAGCGCGTTCAGGAAGACGCCCGCGTTCCCGTTTTCGCGCATCTCGAAGGCATCGTGCATATCTATGTGGATGGCGCAGCCGATCTCGAAAAGGCGAAGGCGCTCGTCCTGAACTCCAAGCTGCGGCGCACGGGCATCTGCGGCGCGGCCGAGACCATGCTGGTCGATGAGGCTGTGGCGGAGACCCATCTTGCGCCGCTGGTGACCATGTTGCTCGACAACGGCTGCGAAGTTCGCGGCGATGAGCTTGTCTGCAAGGTCGATCCGCGTGTGAAACTGGCGACCGAGGCCGACTGGCATACGGAATATCTCGAAGCCATTATTTCGGTGAAGGTTGTGACGGGCCTGCAGGCGGCCATGGACCATATCGCAATCTATGGCTCTCATCACACCGACTGCATTATAACCGAGTCCCAGCAGGTGGCCGAGCGGTTCCTCGCCGAGGTCGATTCGGCCATCGTGCTGCATAACGCCTCGACGCAATTCGCCGATGGCGGCGAGTTCGGCTTCGGGGGCGAGATCGGCATCGCCACGGGCCGCATGCATGCGCGCGGGCCTGTCGGCCTCGAACAGCTCTGCTCCTTCAACTACCGTGTGCGCGGCGACGGTCAGACCCGCCCCTGAGCCGCTGCGGGCGCCCTTTGCAAATTCATCGTTTGGGTCATAATGGATCTCAACGATGCAAATATGGGGGGGAGCGGGCGCTATGATCAAGGTGCAGGATATCGTCTATGTCGCCCATCGCGCCCCTGATCTTGAGGTTCACGCCAGCTTCCTGAGCGATTTCGGTCTCGTCGAAGTCGCGCGCACCGCCGACCGGCTCTACATGCGCGGCGCCGGACCCTATCCCTTCATTCATGTCACGGAACTGGGCGAGCCGGGCTTTGCGGGCGTCGCCATGCTGGTTGGTTCGGCTGCGGAGCTTGAAGAGGCGAGCCGCCTGCCGGGCGCCTCCGCCATCGAGCCTGCTGAAGGTCCGGGCGGCGGTCAGCGTGTGCGCCTGACCGCGCCCGATGGCTACAGGGTCGATCTCCTCCATGGCATGACGCTTGTCGATCCGCTGCCGCTGCGTGCGCCGCTGCCCGTCAATTTCGCCTATGAGAAACAGCGCGTGAAGAGCTTTCAGCGCCCCAGCCATGAACCCGCGCAGATCGTTCGGCTTGGGCATTGCGTGCTGAAATTCAGCGATGGCGACGCCGCGGCGAAGTGGTTCCGCGAGACGCTTGGGATGCTCGTCACGGACCGGCTCCATGTGCCCGGCGATCAGGCGGCGACGCTTGGCAATTTCCTGCGTTGCGACCGGGGCGATCGTCCAGCCGACCATCACACGATCTTCGCCCTCAATACGCCCGGCGACATCAACGTCCACCACGTCTCCTTCGAGGTGCAGGACCCCGACGCGGTTCACATTGGCCACGAATGGCTGCGGGAAAAGGGCTACAAAGCCGCCTGGGGCGTTGGGCGCCATCTGCTTGGCAGCCAGATCTTCGATTACTGGCGCAGCCCCTGGGGCTATATGTTCGAACATTATGCGGATGGCGATTTGCTCACTGCTGATATGGCGGCAGGCGATTATCCCGCCACTGAAGAAAACCTCGCTCAATGGGGACCCGCGCTCGCGCCCCGTTTCTTCGAATCGGTCGTGGTCGATTAGCCAATTCAAAGCGTAAATTCAGCCGTTTTAACAACGCTCCGGATGGTTCAAATTTTTCTGCCGACGACGAAAAATAAATAATTACGGCTCCGTTTGTTAAAATTCTATTTTCAGTGTAATAAGGAATTCTCGGCAGTTGCCGAAAATACGATAGGAAATTCTATGGCTACCGGTACAGTGAAGTGGTTCAATGGTCAAAAGGGCTTCGGGTTCATCGAGCCTGACCAGGGCGGGACGGACGTGTTCGTTCACATCAGCGCAGTTGAGCGGGCTGGTTTCAGCAGCTTGAACGAAGGCGACAAGATTTCTTATGAAATCGTTGCAGACAAGCGCAGCGGCAAGTTCAGCGCCGACAGCCTGAAGAAGATCTGATCTTCTTAATGCGGCTTCGCAGGTTATCTTGCGGAGCCGTCGTCTAGCGTTGACGACCCATCCACGCGCCGCCGCACTCCATGCCGCCGGGTCTTCCCCGCCTTGGAGTTCGGCGGCGCGGCTGTTTCTGGCGCCCCGCCTTGCGGCCTCGCTCGCCATGGCGCGCCTTGCGCCGTCTCAGGCCTTTCGGTCTGCAACCCTTCTTTTCCCCCGCCTCCCCCTTGCGCTGAAGCTCGCGTCTCGTCATTTTGACGGAAATGAGCATAACTGGAAGGTCTCTCCCCGCACCGCCGCCCGTCCGAGGGCGGGTCGCGTCCGTGCGCCTTCCCGCCCATGCGCCGGGCATGCGCATCGGGCTGTTTGGCGGAACCTTCAATCCACCCCATGCCGGCCACCGCCTCGTCAGCACCATTGCGCTGGCCCGGCTCGGCCTCGACCAGATCTGGTGGCTTGTGACGCCGGGCAATCCGCTCAAGGCGAATGATGGGCTGCCTCCGCTTGAGGCTCGCCTGGCTGCAGCGCATGCGGTGGCGGATCATCCACGCATCATCGTTACGGGCCTCGAGGCGCAGATCGGCACGCGCTACACCTATGACACGATCGCCTGGCTGACCCGGCGCTGCCCCGGCGTGCGCTTCGTCTGGCTCATGGGGGCGGACAATCTGGCGAGCTTCCATCGCTGGCAGCATTGGCGCGACATCGCGGCCATGATTCCCATCGCCGTGATCGATCGGCCAGGCTCGACCTTGAAGGCCACCAATAGTCCCGCAGGGGCCTGGCTGACCCCCCATCGTCTCGACGAAACAGACGGCCGGCTGCTGGCGCAGGCCCGCGCGCCGGCATTTGTCTTCATTCACGCCAAGCGTTCGGACCTCTCCTCGACCGAGCTCAGGCGTCGTGGCGAGGCCGGCGTGCCTTGAATTTCGGGGCCCACCCGCAATCGAGGTTGAATTTTCCGCGATTTAGGCTCACATTGGCTGTGTGCCGGCGCTTGCCGGTGACAGGAGCATGAAGGCGCTGATACCCACGATGAACTCAGAAGCGAGCGTTGCGCCGCTTCACCCGGTCAAAGGTTCTGTACCTGATACCGGCCAACTCGTGCGGACCGTCCTGCACAGCCTCGAAGACGCCAAGGCTGAAGATCTCGTCTCGATCGACCTGCATGGCAAGACTTCCATCGCCGATCTGATGATCGTTGCGACGGGTCGTTCTAGCACGCATGTCGGCGCGATCGCCGACCGCATCGTCAAGGCCTGCAAGGAAGCTGGTTCGCAGACCCCGAAGGTTGAGGGCTTGCCGCATTGTGACTGGGTTCTGGTCGATGTCGGCGATGTCATCGTCCATGTTTTCCGGCCTGAAGTCCGTGCGTTCTACAATCTGGAAAAGATGTGGGGCGGCGACAGGCCGGGCGAACTGAGCCCGCAGGGCGCCCGCGCCGTTTAAGCGGCGCGGCTACCCATGCGTGTCATGCTGATCGCCATCGGGCGGCTGAAGGCCGGGCCCGAACGTGAGCTTTGCGCGCGCTATATGGAGCGCGCCGCCGCCGCCTCGCGTGGCGTAGGCCTCACAGGCGTTGAACTTCGCGAAATCGAAGAGGGCAGGGCGCGTCGCCCGGAAGACCGCAAGGCAGAGGAGGCGCGCGCCTTGATGGCGCTCGTGCCGCCAGGCGCCCGGCTGATTTTGCTCGACGAGCGCGGCAAATCCATCGGCAGCGAGATTTTCGCCGGCGATATGGGCCGCGCCCGGGACGCAGGAGCGCCGGCCCTCGTTCTAGCGCTCGGAGGGCCGGATGGTTTTGATCCCGCCTTGCGGGCGCAGGCGGCTCAGGTGCTCGCCTTCGGCGCCATGACCTGGCCCCATCAGCTCGCCCGCATCATGGCCGCCGAGCAGATCTATCGCGCCATCACCATTCTCGCGGGCCATCCCTACCACCGCGTCTAGCCTATTTGCGCCCCGCCCTTGCCGCGCCCGCGCCACACTCGTACAGCTTGGTAGGCTCCGAATCGCCCTGTTCCCCAAGAGGCCGCGCCTGAATCGTCTGCCAGCCAAACGCTCCTTCCTGTTCGCCGCCGCCCTCGCTGGCGCCACGACGATCTTGGCCGCCGCCGCCATGAGCCAGACGGCGCCCGATGATCTGCGCCAGCAGCTCGACAAGGGCCAGAACGACCTGCGCGCTCTCGAAGAGACCCGGCAGGCTGCGGAAGAACAGCGACGCAAGATCGAGACCGAGGTCGAGCTGATTCGCAATGATCGCGCGCGCTTGACCGGAGCCCTTATCGAGACCACCGCCCGGGCGCGGGCGGGCGAGGGGCGCATCGCGGAGATCGAGGCGCGGCTTGCGACTTCGCAGGCGAGCGAAACCGCCATCCGGCGTTCCCTCGAAAGCCGTCGCGGCGTCATCGCCGACGTTCTGGCGGCCCTGCAGCGCATGGGCCGGCGCCCGCCACCCGCCGTGCTGGTGCGGCCCGAGGATATGCTGGAGGCGATCCGCACCTCGATGCTGCTGGGCGCCGTCGTGCCTGAGCTGCGCGTCGAGACGGAGGCTCTGGCTACCGACCTTGGCGATCTCGTGCAGGCCCGAAACTCAATCGTGAGGGAAGCCGAGGCCCTTCGCAAGGAGCTCGCAAGCCTCGCCATCGAGCGCGAGCGGGTGGCGGCGCTCGTCGAGGGCCGACAGAAGACGCTCGCCGAGGCCGAAAAGGCGCTTGCCGGCGAACGCGCCCGCGCCAGTGATCTCGCTCGCCAGGCTGGCGACCTCAAGGAACTCATCACGCGCATGGAAAGCGACGTCGCCTCGGCCACGCGCGGGGCTGAAGCTGCGCGTCGCGCCGATGAGGATCAGCGGCTTGAGCCGCGTCCGCGCGCAGCTTCGCTGCCCTTCAAGGATGCGGCGAGGCTCGCCCCCGCTATGCCCTTCGCACAGGCGCGCGGCCTGCTGCCCCTGCCGGTCAGCGGCTCGCTGGTCAAATCCTATGGGTCTCCCGATGGCTTTGGCGGAGCGGAGAAGGGCCTTTCCCTTGCGGCCCCGCCGCGCGCAGTCGTGGCCTCGCCCAGCGACGGCTGGGTCGCCTTCTCGGGCCCCTATCGCACTTACGGACAACTCTTGATCATCAATGCTGGCGGGGGCTACTATATCGTTCTGGCCGGAATGGACCGGATTAATGTCGAAGTGGGTCAGTTCGTCCTCACCGGAGAGCCCATCGCCGTAATGGGCGACGGGTCCGCGAAGACGGCGGCGGCGATTGCAATTGGCGCAACGCAGCCCATTCTATATGTTGAGTTTCGGAAAGACGGGACTGCAATCGATCCGGGCCCATGGTGGGCGAGATCGGAGCTGGAAAAGGTTCGCGGATAATGCGCAAGGTCTCTCTTGTTCTGCTTGGCGCCGTGATGGGCGCTTCAGTGGTCACCATCGGCTCCCAGACGCACCTGCTCGCCGCAGCGGCGAGGGCCGCCGGAACCGACACCTATAGAAATCTCAATCTCTTCGGCGACGTCTTCGAAAAGATCCGCTCCGACTATGTCGAGCGCCCGGACGAGCAGAAGCTGGTCGAGGCGGCCATCAACGGCATGCTCACCTCGCTTGATCCCCATTCGAGCTATATGGACTCCAAGAGCTACCGCGACATGCAGGTGCAGACGCGCGGTGAATTTGGCGGGCTCGGCATCGAGGTCACCCAGGAAGAGGGCCTCGTGAAGGTCGTCACCCCGATCGACGATACGCCGGCCTCCCGCGCGGGCATCATGGCTGGCGATCTCATCAGCGCCATCGACGACGAGGTGGTTCAGGGCCTCACCCTCAATCAGGCCGTCGACAAGATGCGCGGCCCGGTCAATACGAGCGTCAAGCTCACGGTGCTGCGCGGCGCCCAGAAGGAGCCCCGCGACATCAAGCTGACCCGCGCCGTCATCCAGATCCGCTCCGTGCGTTCGCGTCAGGAAGGCGACGACATCGGCTACATCCGCATCACCCAGTTCAGCGAACAGACTTTCGACGGGGTGAAGCAGGCGTTGCAGAAATTCCAGCAGGAAATGCCCGGCGATAAGCTGAAGGGCTATGTGCTGGATCTGCGCAACAATCCCGGCGGCCTGCTTGACCAGTCGGTTTCAGTCTCCAACGCCTTCCTCGACAAGGGCGAGATTGTCTCGACCCGTGGCCGCAACGCCGACGAGACCCAGCGCTACAACGCCCGCGCTGGCGACATTTCGAAGGGCAAGCCGGTGATCGTGCTCATCAACGGCGGCTCGGCCTCGGCGTCCGAAATCGTCGCGGGCGCCCTGCAGGACCACAAGCGCGCGACCATTCTCGGCACCCGCTCCTTCGGCAAGGGGTCGGTTCAGACCATCATTCCGCTCGGTCAGAACAACGGTGCATTGCGCCTCACCACCGCGCGTTACTACACGCCATCAGGCCGGTCGATTCAGGCCAAGGGCATCGATCCGGACATCCAGATCCTGCAGGATGTGCCCGACGAATTGAAGGGTCGCGACGAGACCAAGGGCGAGGCTTCGCTCAAGGGCCATCTGAAGAATGGCGAGGACGAGAAGGGCGGCTCGCAGGCCTATGTCCCCCCTGATCAGTCCAAGGACAAGCAGCTCAACGCCGCCCTCGACATCCTGCGTGGCGTGAAGAAAGCGCAGGCGGGCCAATCGGAAGACAAGCCGGCCGAGAAGAAGACCGAGCCCGCCCCCAACTGACCTGAAGACATTGAACACATTTGAAGCGCCGGTCTGGTCCCCAGATCGGCGTTTTGTTTTTCAGCTTTAACTCGACGTAATTGCAAAGTTGAAGCAAACTAAACCGCTGATTGATTCGTTTTTGAATTCGAAGTGATTTTTTGACCATGGCTTTAAACGACCTCTACGAGCCTTTGGGGCTTGACCGACCTGTGGCGAGCCCGCCGAAGCGACCCGCGCCTTGGGGATGGATGGTTTTTGGCGGTCTGGGCGTAACCATGCTTGGCCTCGCCGCCTTCAGTCTTGCGAGCGACGACGGCATGGGCGGGTCGCCTTTCGCCGAGGTCGAGATCCAGCGAGAGGAGCTGAAGGATGCGCCGCAGCTCCCGCCACCCACGCCGACGGTGGCGAGCGCGCAGCCTGCGCCGCCAGTTTCGCGAGACAACAAGCTCAACCCCTCAGGCGCCGCCATTTTTGATGTGGGGACGGGCGCCCGCCTGTCGCGCGAGGTCGCAGCGCAAGGCTCAGGCCCGCTTATCCTGAAAGTCCCCAGGGACGCGGAGCAATCCGCCGCTCAGCAAGTCCCCCAACAGACGCCGCGAGATGCGCCCGGATCTTATATCGCTCCGGCGCCCGACCCCCGTCTGGTGGAGAAGGGGCGCCATGGGCCTCTTCCGCGCATCGGGCTCGATGGGTCGCGCCCCGCTGAAGTCTACGCGCGCCCCGTGGTCGCAGGCGGCAATCTCAAACCCGGCGCCCCGCGCATCGCCCTCATGGTCGGCGGAATGGGCCTCAACGCCGCCGCCACCCGCGCCGCCATCGATATGCTGCCGGGCGCCGTGTCGCTGGGCTTCGCCCCCTATGGCGCGGATCTCGACCGCCAGAGCTCGGAGGCTAGGGAGGCCGGACATGAGCTGCTGCTGCAGGCCCCCATGGAGCCTACGGACAAATCCGCCATTCCCGGCCCCCACACGCTGCTTGCGGGCGCCGAAGCCGCGCAGATCATTGACGAGCTGCGCTGGCTTCTATCGCGGATGAGCGGCTATGTGGGCGTCGCGAATTTTCTGGGTGGGAAATTCATGGCCAATGAGAACGATCTCGCCCCGGTGATGCGCGAAATCGGGGGGCGCGGATTGCTGTTCCTCGACGATGGCGCCTCGGCGCGGAGCCGTGCGCCCGGCCTCGCCGCGTCAGCTGGCCTCCCTTTCGCCCGCGCCGATGTGGTGGTGGACGCCAATCCTCGACCGGAGGCGGTCGAGGCGGCGCTGGGGCGCCTGGAAGCCATGGCCCGCACCAAAGGCGCGGCGATAGGCTATGCGGCGGGCCTGCCGGGCGCTATGGAGTCCGTGGCGCGTTTTGCGCGGGGGCTAGAGCGGCGAGGCGTCGCGTTGGTTCCCCTCAGCGCGCTCGCCTCGCGCGAATCAGCCTCGGCGGCTCTCGCGCGATGACGGTGTTTTGTTCGAGAGATTGGCGTTGGAGTGGAGTGCGGTATGAAACAGCCGGTTTATCGGCCCTGTGTGGGCGTCATGCTCATCAATCGCGCGGGGCTCGTCTTCGTCGGCCGGCGCCGCAACAAGCGGCTCGTGGAGCATGTGGCGCCCGGCCATGAATGGCAGATGCCCCAAGGCGGTATCGACCCGGGCGAAGACCCATGGACCGCCTGCCTGCGCGAGCTGCATGAAGAAACCAACGTGACCACCGTCTCCCTTCTGGCCGAAGCGTCCGACTGGTACGCCTATGATCTGCCCAACGATGTGGCGAACAAGGCCTGGCGCGGGCGCTATCAGGGCCAGAGGCAGAAATGGTTCGCCCTGCGCTTTGAGGGCGAAGACAGCGAGATCGACATCCATAGCCCCGGTGGCGGCGCCCACAGGCCCGAATTCGACGCCTGGCGTTGGGAGCCGATGGCCCATTTGCCGGACCTCATCATCCCCTTCAAGCGGCCAGTCTACGAAAAGGTGGTGGCCGATTTCGCCTCCTTCGCCGGAAAAGGCGAGCCCTGAGCGGTCGCATTCCCGCTGCGACGCGCTAAGATTGGGGTTCCTGTAGCCGGGAGTCCCGTTCATGCTCGCCGACCCCATCGTGATCGCCGCCGCAGCCCGTACGCCCATGGGCGGCTTTCAAGGCGCGCTTGGTGGCTGCCCCGCGCCGCGTCTTGGCTCCATCGCCATAGAAGCCGCCCTCGCTCGCTCTGGCATCGCCGCAGAGGCGGTGGGCGAGGTCCTGATGGGCAATGTGCTGTCTGCGGGGCTCGGGCAGGCGCCCGCCCGGCAGGCGGCGCTGGGGGCGGGCCTGCCGCAGGCGGTCCCCTGCACCACCATCAGCAAGGTCTGCGGCTCCGGCATGAAGGCGGTCATGCTGGCCCATGACATCATCGCAGCTGGCAGCGCTGAAATCGTAGTGGCGGGCGGCATGGAGAGCATGAGTAATGCGCCTTATCTGCTCGACCGGGCGCGGGCGGGCTATCGCCTTGGCCATGGGCGCATGCTCGACCATATGTTTCTCGACGGGCTCGAGGACGCCTACGAGAAGGGCCGCCTGATGGGCGCCTTCGCCGAGGATGCGGCGCAGAGTCTGGGCCTCACCCGCCAGATGCAGGACGATTATGCGCTTGCCTCGCTGGAGCGCGCCCGCGCCGCCATCGCTAGCGGCGCCTTTCATGAGGAGATCGCGCCAGTTACGCTAGGCGAGGTCGTGGTGAGCGTCGATGAACAGCCCGGCAAGGCCCGCCCCGACAAGGTCCCGCAGCTCAAGCCAGCCTTTCATCCGCAGGGAACGGTGACCGCGGCCAATTCCTCCTCGATTTCGGACGGCGCGGCGGCTCTGGTGCTCATGCGCCGCTCGCAGGCGCAGCGCCGAGGTCTGACGCCTCTGGCGACCATCGTTGGCCATGCCGGCCACGCGCGCGCCCCAGCCGCCTTCACCACGGCGCCGGTGGGGGCGCTGGAGGCGCTGATGAGCAAGATCGGCTGGCGCCTAGACGAGGTCGACCTTTTCGAAATCAACGAGGCTTTCGCCGTGGTGGCGCTGGCCGCCATGCGCGAGCTGAACCTGCCCCATGACAAGGTCAATGTGAACGGCGGCGCCTGCGCGCTGGGCCATCCCATCGGCGCTTCGGGCGCGCGGATCCTCGTGACCTTGCTGACCGCCCTGAAGCGGCGCGGCCTGCGCCGAGGCGTCGCCACGCTCTGCATAGGGGGCGGCGAAGCGACCGCAGTGGCGGTTGAGCGGAACGATTGAATGGTTTTTGGGTATTTTGCGCTAAAAAGCGCGATTGGTGCCCCTAGCCGGAATCGAACCAGCACTCCTCTCGGAATCCGATTTTTAGTGCGGTCGTTTTCGCTAAAAAATCAATAAAATCAATGTTTAATAAAACTCTGTGTAGCCTATCTGTGTAGCCAACATTTTCTTAAGTGCCTGAAATAATGAGATTTTTTGAATTTTCTGCACCCTACGAACTTCTTACCCTGCCGCCCATCCATTTACATAAAAAGTTACATAATCTCCGTAGCTCAACCTCACGAAATGCGACAAAGATGAGCCAGATCACTAGTCTATTGAAATCATTATGGAAAATACCGAAAAATTCAGGTCGTCCGGCCCCTGGCTCAGGGCGCATACTGCTTACAGTTAGAAGTTGAGCCAGGAATGCGAAAATGAAGCAAGCACCAATTTTGAATGACAGGGAAAAGCAACGGATACTGCAACACTTGCAGCGCACCAGCTACGCGGCCCGCAACCGCTGCATGTTGCAATTGAGTTTGCTGGCGGGAATGCGTGTTGGAGAGATAGCCGCGCTGAATATAGGGGACGTCTTAGGACCGGACGGAGACGTCCGCGCAGAGATCCACTTGACAGCAGAGCAGACCAAAGGGGACCAATCCCGCACAGTGCTGGTGAACAGCCAGCTGAAAAATGAACTTGAACTTTACCTTAATGTGATTGGAAAAAAGAC
>CANBVC010000077.1 GCA_947372795.1 Beijerinckiaceae bacterium | reverse complement strand
ACTTCAGGGTCGGACGTGAGGAACACGGCGGCGCCAGATACGCGCGTCGGCTTGGATTTCTCCAGCATGCGCAAAAGATCGCGCAAGGGAATCGAATCGCGGCGGGTCTTCTGCTCAAGCAGCTTGGTGCCGCGCATCCAGGTCCACATAATGAGGACCATGGCGAGGCCAACGAACATCGGCACATAGCCGCCGTCCAGAATCTTCACGACATTGGCGGAGAAGAAGGCGAGCTCAATGCAGAGGAACGAGGCGGTCAGCAGCAGCGCGCCCCAGAGCGGCCAGCGCCAGAGCTTCCACACCACGACGAAAGCGAGGCAGGAATCGACCAGAAGCGACGCCGTGACGGCGATGCCATAGGCGGAGGCCAGCGCGCTCGAGGTCTTGAACATCAGCACCAGCAGAATGACGCCAATGAGCAGGATGCGGTTAACGCGCGGAATGAAGATCTGTCCTTCCTGCATATGCGAGGTATGGATGATCTCCATGCGCGGCAGCAGGCCAAGCTGGATCGCCTGACGGGCGAGCGAAAAAGCGCCTGTGATCGTCGCCTGGCTGGCGATGACCGTGGCGAGCGTGGCGAGCAGCACGAGAGGCAAAAGGGCCCATTCGGGCGCCGAGAGGAAAAAGGGATCGGCGACCGTCTCGGGGTGCGACAGGATGAGCGCGCCCTGCCCCAGATAGTTCAGCACCAGCGAGGGCAGGATCAGCACGAACCAGGCGATCTGGATCGGCCTGCGACCGAAATGACCCATATCGGCGTAAAGCGCCTCTGCGCCTGTCACGGCGAGAAAGACGCTGCCGAGAACCAGAAAACCAATCATGCCATGGCCTGCAAGAAAGCGCAGGCCATAAAGGGGGTCAAAAGACAGGAAGATGCGCGGCGCGTCGCCGATATGGCTGACGCCCAGAACGGCGATACTGAGGAACCAGGCCAGCATGATCGGTCCGAAGAATTTCGCGACATCGGCCGTACCCCAGCTCTGAACCATGAAGAGCGTGACGAGAATGACGAGCGTGATCGGAATCACATAGGGCTCGAACAGGGGCGTGACGAGTTTCAGACCCTCCACCGCCGATAGAACGGAAATGGCGGGGGTGATGATGGCGTCGCCTGAGAAAAGCGAGGCTCCAAGGATGCCGAGTACGAAGACAGGACCAGCGGCCCTCGGAAAGGCGTTCTGGGCGAGCGCCATCAGAGCGAGCGTGCCGCCCTCGCCCTTGTTGTCCGCCCGCATCAGGAACAGGACATATTTCAGGGTGACGGTGAGAAACAGGGCCCACAGAAGCAGGGACACGATGCCAATCACATCGTTCTCGACAAAGCCGCCAGCGGTATGGGTATGGGCGAGCGATTCGCGCAGCGCGTAAAGCGGGCTGGTGCCGATGTCGCCATAGACAACGCCGATGGACCCCAGTGTCAGGGACCAAATTCCACCATGGGATTGATGATCTTCCTCGCCCTTACCGGGCTCAGAAGCTGTTGCGGCCGAGCCGCTCAGGCCCTCATGCGCCATTGGTCAAGTTCCTGAGCCGCACCGTTCCGTTCAAGGATAGGCCATATACTCTCTCTGCGAAGGCGCGAGAAGGGGCTGTATCGATTCATCTCTGAAAATGCTGAATCATCAGAGTCTCGACCGGAAGTGTTGCCTGCAAAGGCGCTTCCTGCCATCCCTCGCCCATGAGGCCCGCAACTCCCCTGCCCATCGACGCCATCGCAGACGATCTCACCCGCTGTCTGGCCAGCCAGACGCGCGCCGTGCTCGTTGCGCCGCCGGGGGCGGGCAAGACCACGCGGGTTCCGCTGATCCTGCTCGATGAGCCCTGGGCGCAGGAAAAGCGGTTCATCCTGCTGGAGCCGCGCCGCCTCGCCGCCCGGGCCGCCGCCGAGCGCATGGCCCAGAGCCTTGACGATGCTCTGGGCGGGGTCGTGGGCCTGCGGGTGCGCATGCAGTCCAAGGTCTCCGCCCGCACGCGGATCGAAGTGGTCACGGAAGGCGTTTTCGCCCGCATGATCCTCGATGACCCAAGCCTTGAGGGCGTGGCGGGGGTTCTCTTCGACGAATTCCATGAACGCTCCCTCGACGCCGACATGGGTCTGGCGCTGGCGCTCGACGCGCAGGCGGGCCTGCGGGAGGACCTACGCATTCTCGTCATGTCCGCCACCCTCGACGGAGCACGTGTCGCCGCCCTGATGGGAGACTGCCCGGTCATCGAATCACAGGGCCGCGCCTGGCCGGTCGAGACACGCCACGCACCGCGCGATCCGCGCGCACGGATCGAGGAAGAGGTGGGTAAGCTCGTGATCCGGGCGCTGGCGCAGGAACCGGGATCCCTGCTGGTTTTCCTCCCCGGACAGGGCGAAATCTTGCGGACGGCCGATCTGCTGCGCGAGCGCGTCAAGGACCCCACCGTCGACATTGCGCCCCTGTTCGGGGCCATGGACAGGGAGGCGCAGGACCGCGCTGTTTCGCCAACGGCGCCGGGCAGACGCAAGGTGGTGCTGGCGACCTCCATCGCCGAGACCTCGCTCACCATCGAGGGCGTGCGGGTGGTGATCGATTCAGGTCTTGCGCGCGTGCAGCGCTATGAGCCCGATCTCGGCCTCAGCCGGCTTGAGACCGTGCGGGTTTCGCGCGCCGCCGCCGACCAGCGCAGGGGCCGAGCAGGGCGCACCGAACCCGGCGTTTGCTATCGCTTGTGGGAAGAGGCCGCGACCGGGGCCATGGAGCCCTTCGCCGCGCCGGAAATCCTGTCCGCCGACCTGTGCGGCCTCGTCCTCGATCTCGCCGCCTGGGGGGCGCGCGACCCCGCGAGCCTGACCTGGCTCGACCCGCCGCCAATGCCTGCGGTCAAGGAAGCCCGCGCCCTGCTGCGTGATCTTGGCGCGCTTGAGGAAGACGGCGCTATCACCGACGAAGGCCGCGCCATTCGTAACCTGCCCCTGCCGCCCCGCCTCGCGCGGATGGTGGTGGATGCGGCGCGGGCGGGCGAGGCGGCGCAGGCGGCTGAGATCGCGCTCGTGCTGGTGGAGCGGGGCCTCGGCGGAGAGGGCGCGGACATAGCCGAGCGGGTGCAGCGCCTGCGCGCCGATCGCTCCCGCCGCGCGCAGGACGGGCGCCGATTGGCGAGCGCATGGGCGCAGGCGGCGCGCAAAGCCGCAGGCGAAACCGCTGGGGCGGAGCAGGACGCAGACCTCAGCGATTGCGGGCGCTTGGTGGCGCTGGCCTGGCCCGACCGGATCGCCAAGGCGCGCGGCAAGCCCGGCGAATTTCTGATGGCCAACGGCCGCGCCGCTTTCGTCGAGCCCCACGACCGGCTGGCGCGCGAGCACTTCCTCGCCATAGCGGAAGTCACTGGGCGAGCCGCCGCAGCGCGAATCCTCTCCGCCGCTCCCCTGAGCGCTGATGATCTCGAAGCCGTCGCCGGGGCGCGCCTTGTGACGCAGCAGACGACGAGTTTCGACCGGGCGGCAGCGGCGCTGCGCACAAGGCGAAGCCAACGCCTTGGGGCGATCACCCTGAGCGAACAGACGCGCCCCACCCCGGCCAACGCCGACAGCGCTATCGAGCTCGCGCGGGGGATCGCAGCCTTGGGGCTGGAGCGTCTGTCCTGGACCAAGGCGCAATCACAATTGCGCGATCGGGTCATGTTCCTGCGCCGCGCGGCGGCTGAGGACTGGCCGGATCTTTCGACCGAAGCGCTGGCGCAGACGCCGGACACATGGCTTGCGCCTTTCATCGAGGGACGCACAAGCCTCGCCTCCATCACGCCCGACGACCTCGACGCAGCGCTTGAAGCGCTGCTGCCGTGGGACCTCAAGCGCCGCCTCGATGCGGAGGCTCCCACGCATTTTGAGGCTCCCACAGGCAGCCGCGTGGCGGTGGACTATGAGGCCGAGGGCGGGCCGGTGCTCGCCATCCGCGTGCAGGAGCTTTTCGGTCTCTCCACCCATCCCTCGCTGGCGAAGGGGCGCGCGCCTTTGACCCTGCATCTCCTGTCGCCCGCCCATCGGCCCATTCAGATCACGCGTGATCTCCCGGGTTTCTGGAAAGGCTCATGGGCAGCCGTAAAAGCGGAGATGAAGGGGCGCTATCCCCGTCATCCCTGGCCCGACGATCCCGCCGCCGCCGCGCCCACCACCCGAGCCAAACCGCGGGGAACGTGAGCCTCTGGCGCGCAATCGCCGCCTGCGCTACTGCTTGGGCAACCCAAGGACGCGCAAGGCGTCCGCTTGTTTCAGGGAGAAGCCCATGTATCGCTCCATGACCCGGCTCGCCGCCGCCAGTCTGATCGCATCCGCGAGCCTCATCAACGCCGCGCAAGCGCAGTCCGAGACCTTCGACAAGCCGGTGACGGTCTATGTGGCGGGCACAGCGGGCGGCGGCATCGACCTTCTAGCCCGCGCGCTCGCGAGGCACATGGGCCAATATCTTCCGGGTAACCCCAATATGGTGGTGCAGGACATGCCCGGCGCCGGCGGCATCCGCGCCGCGAATTTCCTCGCCGAGGCCGCCCCACGCGATGGCACCGCCATCGGCACTTTCGCGGGCGGGCCGGTGATCGAACCCCTCATCGGCGCCCGCAATCCCGGCTATGACATGAGCAAGTTCACCTGGGTCGGCGCCGTCAGCAAGGATGTGGGCGTCTGCCTTTCCTATGGAACGACGCCCTTCAAGACGGTGGAAGATCTGCGCGACAAGGAAATGATCGTCGCAGGCACAGGCGCGGGGTCGGATTCCGACACCTATCCGGTGATTCTCAACGAGGTGCTGAAGACCAAGATCAAGCTGATCACCGGTTATCTCGGCACGAAGGAAACCATCATGGCCATCGAAAACGGCGAGACACACGGGCGCTGCAGCGTCGCCTGGTCCGCCCTCAAGATGGCCCGCCCTGACTGGGTGCAGGACAAGAAGATCAACGTCATCATGCAGTTCGGTCTCGAAAAGAGCCCCGACCTGCCGGAAGTCCCCCTTGTTCTCGACCTTGTGAAAAATCCTGAGGACCGCCAGCTCATGGAGCTGCTGATGGGCACAATGGCCGTGGCCCGGCCCTTCATGGCGCCCCCCGGCGTGCCCCCAGCCCGCGCCGCCCTGCTGCGCCGCGCCTTCGACAAGACCATGAAAGATGCGGGTTTTCTGGCTGAAGCCCAGCAGCTCCAGCTCGATGTCGAGCCAACGCCGGGCGAGGAAGCCCAGAAGATCGTCCAGAACATGTATGCGACCCCCAAAGCCGTAGTCGACCGCGCGAAGAAACTGCTCTCGCCAAACTGAACAGCCAAAGCGCTTGCGCTATTCACCTATTTTGGCTCAATGCCCACCTCATGATAGAGCAGCGTGCAAGGCGAAGCCGCCGGTAAGGGATCAGGGACGAGACAAATGAAATTTGGCGTTTTCGACCACATTGAAATGGCGGACCGTTCCATGGGCGTCGCCTTTCAGGAGCGCATCCGTTTCGTACAGGCCGCCGATGAGGCGGGGTTCTGGGGCTATCATGTGGCCGAGCATCACGCCTCGCCGCTGAACACGGTCCCGGTTCCCGGCGTCTGGCTTGGCGCGGTGGCGCAGGCGACCAAACGCATCCACCTTGGGCCCCTGACCTATCTGCTGCCGCTCTACTCGCCCCTGCGGCTGGCCGAAGAGATTTGCATTCTCGATCATCTGAGCGGCGGGCGCTTTGAAACCGGCGTGGGACGCGGCGTGTCGCCTTTTGAACTCGCCTATCACAAGATCAGCCACGAACAGTCGCGCGAGATCTTCGAAGACGCCTACAGGTGCCTCAAGGTCGCGCTCACCAGCGACACATTCAGCTACGCCAGCGACCGCTTCCCTTACAAAGATGTGCCGATGCCGCTGCGCCCGCTGCAGGGCCCCCATCCCGCTTTCTGGTACGCCTCGTCCAATGCGACTGGCTCGACCTTCGCGGGCGATGAGGGCATGCATTTCGTCACCAACGGCCCGACCGCCCGTGCGAAAGCCAATATCGACACTTTCCGCGAGGCGCTGGCCAAGCGCGGCGGGCCTGCCCAGCCCAAAGCCGAATTCAGGGGCGGCGCGGCCATCGGCGTGCTGCGGCAGATCGTGGTGGCCGATACGGACGCTGAGGCCCGCGCCATCGCCGAGCCCGCCGTCAAGCATCACCACGCCAATCTCACCCATCTCGCCCGCAAGCACGCCCATGAAGGCAGCGCCGCCCAGCGTCTCAACATCCCGCTGGCCGCCACCGTCGAGGACGCGCTGCGCGAAGGCACGGTCATCGCCGGGACGCCGGAGACCGTCTGCGGGGAGATCGAGCGTCAGGTGGCGGAGATGGGGATCAATTATCTCCTGACCTATCCGTTCTTCGGGGCCATGCGTCTCGATCAGGCGATGCGTTCGCTCAATCTCTTCGCCAGCGAAGTGATGCCAAAGGTCGCGCATCTCTGAACACGCGGCGATTGACGCGCGCAACAAGGGCGTTACCCTAGCGCTAAGGGCCGTTTTCGTAAGGAAACGGACCCATAGGGAGAACGTCCATGTCGCGCGCCAGAATTCTGGCGGTCGCCGTCCTTGCCGCCTGCGTCTCCATCGTGAGCGCACAGGCGCAGGACCTTGCGTCCGTCTGGAAAGGAAAAACCGTCACCATCGTCGTTGGAACCTCCGCAGGCGGCGGTTACGACACCTATGCGCGCATGCTCGGCCGCTATATGGGCCGCCACATTCCCGGCGCCCCTTCGGTGGTCGTGACCAATATGCCCGGCGCAGGCAGCCATCTCATGGGCGGCTATATCGCAGGCGTCGCGCCCAAAGATGGAACCTTCATCGGCGCGCCCTTCTCAGCCCAGCCGCTCGGTCCTGTTCTGGAGGACGCATCGCAGCTCCGCTACGACCCTGCGAAACTCCACTATCTCGGCAGCGCCGACGTCGACGCCTTCTTGTGCATCATCGGCAAGAATGCTCCGGTCAAAACCTTCGCCGAAACCTTCAAGACCGAACTGATCATGGCGGGCACCGCGGAGACGGGATCGACCGGCTATCTGCCGGTTCTCCTGAACAATGTGCTGGGCACGAAATTTCGCATGGTCGTGGGCTATCCCGGCACCCGCGAGATGACCAACGCCATCGAAAAAGGCGAGGTTCATGGCATGTGCGGCATGAACTGGTCGAGCATCCAGACCCAATACGCCAATATGGTGAAAGCCGGCGACCTCGCGATTCTGGCGCAGGAAAACCTGACCGGCCACGCGGAAATGGACCGTATGGGCGTTCCGCGCACCGGCGATTTCGCCAAGACCGAAGAACAGCGCCGCGTTCTCGACATCGTCTATTCCCAGCAGCTCTCAAGCCGCCCTTTCTTCGTGGCCACCGAAGTCGCGCCCGAGCGCGTCGCAGCGCTGCGCAAGGCCTTCATGGACACATGGAAAGATCCCGAACTTCTGGCGGAAGCCGGCAAGATGGGCCTGCAGATTGGACCCGTCAGCGGTGAAGAGGTGCAAGCGTTTCTGGCGAAAATCTACACCAGCCCCCCAGACCTGCTCGCGAAGGCCAAAGAAGCCATCAAAGTGAAGCGCTGACTGCATCGCCCTGAATGATTGTCATGCTGCGCGCGCGGGTGGATGCGCGCGAGCCCGTCCTGCGGTAAGCTGGCTCCCCATGGCAGGCTGAGGGGCTCGTGTGATCAGGATCGACAGCCGCACCAGCATTGATGAAAACGACCTGCGGGAATCTTTCATCCGGGCGTCAGGCCCCGGCGGACAGAACGTCAACAAGGTCTCCACCGCAGTCGAGCTTCGCTATGACGCGCGCGGCGCGACAACCCTGCCCGAGGATGTACGCGAACGCCTGATGCGGCTTGCAGGCAGCCGCCTGACCCTGGACGGCGTGATCGTCCTTCTGGCACAGAAATTCAGGACACAGGAGCGCAACCGCGCCGACGCGCTCGAACGGCTCACGGCCATGGTGCGTCAGGCGGCGGCGCGGCCGAAAAAGCGCATCGCGACCCGGCCAACCCTAGGCTCCAAGACTCGCCGGCTCACCGCCAAGAAAATCGCCTCGTCGACAAAGTCCCTGCGAAGAAAGCCGCCTGATATTTGAGATTTTTTAAACGCTAGTGTTGCTTCATATCAACAGCGCCCCCGCCGCCGCCTCTGTAAGATGCGCACCACGCCGCAACGCTTGTCGATCCCAGATGTCCATTTACCGCACACAACCGCAACCGTCAGACGACCCGGCCACCATGTCCGGCGAGATCTTGTTGCGCATCGGCATCGCTTTGTTTGCGGTGGTCGCGCCCTGCGCTGCGGTTGTTTCCCGGCGCTCCCTCTTCGTGCTTCTGCCCGTGGCGGCTCTGCTCATGATCATCGGCAGCCTGCTGCTTCCGGGAGCCGCCAACTTGGTCCTGCGCAACTCGCGCGCGGCCCTGACGCGCCCTCTCGTCATCCTGCCCATTCTGCTGCTGGTCTGGGCCGGCCTGTCCTTCGTCTGGACGCCTTTCCCAGCCCTCGCAACCGAGCGTTATCTGCGAACAGCCGGAACGATCCTGATCACTCTGGTCGCCCTCGGTTGCCTGCCGGTTCGGTTGAAAGCCGCCTATTCAAATATACTGCCGCTTGGCGTTCTGCTGGCCTCGCTGGCGACAATCGCAGTCATGCTTCTGGCGCAGCAATCCCGGCAGCCCGAGGTGGACGGCGGCGATACGCTGCTGCGCGCCGTCGCGGGCCTTGTGACGCTCCTGTGGCCTGCAATGATGGTCCTGGCCACACGCGAGCGCGGCGCTCTGGCGGGACTTCTGGGTGTCTGCGGGGCAGGCGCCGCACTGCTGGCGGGAACGCAAGTCGCGCTATCGGCGCTGCTCATCGGCGTCGCAGTTTTCTGCGCCGGCTTCGCGGCGACCGCACGCGTGGCGAAGATTCTTGGAGCGGCCATTGCGGCGCTGCTCCTCGGCGCGCCGATCATTATGCTGGCGCTCGATCCGCTGGCGTCCCGCCTCGAGCCAAATGTTTTCGGTCTCTTGCATGTTTGGGCGGAAATCGTGCGGTCTGAGGGGCTTAAACTCATCACAGGCCATGGCTTTGACACCGCCTTGCGCGCGATTGGCGCCGGCCTTCTGCCTGCCGACGCACCGCGCGGCCTCCTCTTCGAAATCTGGTACGAACTAGGTCTGGTAGGGGCTGGGGCCTTCGCGCTCCTGATGTGGTGCGCCTTTACTGGCGCAGCGCGATTGGGCCGCGTGACTGGCTCCTTCCTCATGGGGGGCATTGCAACGGTGTTGACCATCTCCATCGCAGGCGTTTCGGTTTCGCAGCTTTGGTGGACCACCCAGCTTGCAGGCGTGGCTCTGGCTTTCGCTGTCGCCATGCGCACACAGGCCCGTGAGGTGGCCCGCACACCTACTTTAAATCAAAGGCCCGTGCTCAAGATCTGAACAAGATCTGGAGAACTGCGAACCGCCGGGCTTGACGCCCCGCCCGAAGTCACGTTTGGCTTGCTAACTTTGGATGATGGGCTTGATTGGTGGGCTTGGGGGAGACGCGGATGACGGCCGAGGCTAAGGCGCCGCGCGTTACGCAAGCTGGCGAATTGCCGACCGAAACGACCCAGGCGAGCAGGTTCGGCAAAACCCGCACCGCCCAGTCGACGGCGCTGTTGGAAGACTATGTCGAACTTATCGCCGACCTGCTGGCGATGAACGGCGAGGCGCGTCCCACCGATGTCGCCCGGCGCCTCGGCGTCTCCCACGCCACAGCCATCAAGACGATCGCCCGGTTGAAGCGCGAGGGTTTCGCGACGTCCAAACCCTATCGCGGCGTCTTTCTGACGCCGCAGGGCCATGAACTCGCTGACCGCGTTCGCGCTCGCCACAGGCTTGTCGTCGAGCTTCTGCTGGCGCTTGGCGTGCCACGCGAAGCGGCGGAGGCTGACGCCGAGGGCATCGAGCACCATGTATCGGAAGCCACGCTCGCCGCCTTCGGCCGCTTTCTTGGCGGCGGCGAACGCTCCTGACGTTCCACGTGAGGTCTGATATGATGATCCAAACTGTCCTAGGAGCGACCCTCCCATGAAGAATGTCCTGGTTCCCGTCGAGCTGCATTCCTCCATCGACTCGGTATTTTCGACCGCAGTGCAATTCGCCAGGCGCTTCGACAGCTATCTCGAAGGCATGCCGCTAGGGCCGGATCTGCCAGACCTTGTCGCGTTCGACATGCCGGTGAGCTGGACCGCCGCCGACCAGAACACATGGCGGGAGCTGGCCGAGGAGAGCCAGCATCGCTTCATCGATTTCATGGACGCCGAAAAGGTCCCTCCCCATGAAGCGGGAGCGCATAATCTTTCCTGGGGCTGGGCGGGAGAGGCCGCCTTCGGCGATTCCCATGTTTCTTCCTATGCCCGCATCTTCGACGTGACGGTGCTGGGACGCCCCGGCGCCGAAAGGGGCGACGCGCGCATGGCGACGGCGGAGGCGGCGCTTTTTGAAAGCGGCCGCCCAGTTCTTCTCGCGCCCCCCACCGCGCCAGCGATACTAGGAGACACGGTGGTCATCGCCTGGAACCAGAGTACGGAGACCGCCCGCGCCACCGCCTTAGCCATGCCGCTCTTGCAGAAGGCGCGGCGCGTCGTGGTGCTGACGGTGACCGAACACAAGGTCAATGGCCCGACCGGGGAGCAGCTTGCCCATAATCTGCGCGCCAATGGCGTGGCGGCTGAATCGCTGGAGCGCAGCGCCAAGGGCCGCTCCCATGGCGACGCCATCCTCGAGCACACAGCCGCCATTGGGGGCGACCTGCTGGTCAAGGGCGCCTATACCCAGAGCCGCCTGCGTCAGATGATCTTCGGCGGAGCGACAAGCCTCATCCTGAGCAAGGCGACGCTCCCCGTCTTCATGTCCAACTAGGTCTCATATTCTGCGGCTTGGATTGGTCCAGGCGAGAACGACGCCAATCCCGGTGAATAGCGGCGTCAACAAAAACCCAAGCCGGAAGGCAAGGGCGATCGTCTCGGAAACGTCCGCCCTACGGGCTGGAGACAGATCCACGAGGGCGGACCAGCCCGACTCGATCAGGCGGGCGAATATGGCCGGCGCTTGCGGATCGCTGAGGGCGATCGTGGCGAAGAGGATCGAGCCCAGCAAGGCCGTGCCGAAAGCCGCCCCCACCGTTCGCGAGAACTGGATCGAGCCCGCCGCTGCGCCCAGAGCCTTCCGCCCGGCCGCCGTCTGCACCGTGACCTGAACCACCGCCATCACCGTTCCCATGAACAGCGACGCAATGGTGAGGACCACCAGCAGTTGCGTCATGCTCATGGCGGCGCCGAAGAAGGCGAAAATCAGAAGGAAGACCGTGGCGCCGATCAATCCCACTGAAGGAAAGATCATGGTGTGTCCGGTGCGCGTGACGAACCGCCCCGTGAGGATCGAGCCCACGCCAATGCCGATGCTGACCGGCAGCAACATGAGGCCCATCTGCGAGGCGGAAAGCCCGTGCACCACGCGCAAGTATAGGGGCAGAAAGGCGACCAGCGAGGTCAACGCCGCCCCATGGCAGGCCGCCAGCCCATTGGCCCGCCAGATCACGGGCTGACCAAGCAGGGCCATGGGCAACAGGGGCGCCGCCGCCACCCGCTCGCGCCGCAGCAAAAGCACAAGCGACAAGATCGCCACCGCCACAAGCGCGATCACCTGCGGCGCGATGGCCGCTTCGAAATGGCGCATCTGCTCAAGGGCGATCAGAATCGGCGCGATGAAGCTGATGAAATAGAACAGGCCCGGCGTGTCGAAGCTCCATTGCTCATGACGCACGCCCGGACGGTTCTGAATGCGGAAAACGAGTAGAATCGCCACCACGCCCAAGGGCAGATTGACGAGAAAGATCGACTTCCATCCCAGATGCTCGGTCAAAAAGCCGCCAGCGACAGGCCCGAAGACAGACGAGACCGTCGCGACTGTAGCCAGATAGCTCTGATAGTGGCCGCGCTGGCGGGGCGGCACCACTTCGCCGATCAGCGCCTGCGACAGGGACATCAGCCCACCGCCGCCAAAGCCCTGCAGAACACGCGCGGCGGCCAGCCAGAGCACCGAAGGGGCGAGGGCGCAGAGCACGGAAGCGCTCATAAAAAGGCCGAGGGCGAAAAACATCAGCCGGCGACGGCCGAAGACATCGCCCAGATAGCCATAGAGCGG
>CANBVC010000076.1 GCA_947372795.1 Beijerinckiaceae bacterium | reverse complement strand
ATTGCCATCTCCAGTCTGGCCTCTTCTGTCTGACCTGCGAAAAACAGTCGTGTTGGCCAATAAGTTCCGCTAGGCGCCCAAGTGGTCCGCTTATACCCGCGCGATGCGCGGCCTTGCGCACGGCCGCGTTCCGTTTAAGTTTCGACAGGAAGTCGCGCGGAGACATGCGCGCTGAGGAGGAACGAATGACGGACCAGCCAATCATCTGCGCGCGTGGCGCACGAGGCGTCGCAACGGTCACTCTGAACCGCCCCGAGCGCGGCAACGCCATGAACCCCGCGCTCATTGATGCGTTGGGAGCGGCTATGCAGGAGCTTGGCGCAGATGATGGCGTGCGCGTGATCGTGCTGCGCGGCGCAGGCAAGCATTTTTGCGCAGGCGCGGATGTGGGTGGACGCGGCGATGGCGAGCCACGCTTCACGCTCGCTACCATGCTTGAGACGATTGAAAAAACCCCCAAGCCCACGATCGCCGTGGTGCAGGGCGCGGCGGCCGGCGGCGGCATGGCGCTCGCCGCCTGCTGCGACATCGTGATGGGAACGCCCGAAGCCTTCTTCACCATTCCCGAGGCGCGGCTGGGTATGGCGCCTTCGGTTACGCTGGCGGGCCTCTTCGTGCGCGCCATCGGCCTGCGCGCCTTCCGGCGCTATGGCTATTCGGGCGAGCGGATAGTGGCGCAGGAGGCGCATCGCCTCGGCCTCGTTAGCGAGGTCGCCCCCGCGTCAGATATGGACGCCCGGCTCGACGCGCTTATCGACGCGTTGCTGCATGGCGCGCCCGGCGCCATCGCAACCCTCAAGGCTCGGGTGGCTGACTTTGCGGCGCCGCCGCTCTCCATGCTCTTTGATCCGGCTATCCGCGACGCGCGTCATGCGCGCAGCCCTGAAGCCGACGAAGGCATCGCCGCCTTCAAGGAGAAGCGCAAGCCGAACTGGTATCTTTGAGGGGGCGTTACTTACCCCCGCCGCCCGTCTGGTTCACTTCAATGAGCGCAGCCAGACGGTCACGCACTGACTGAGGCGCAGACAGGATGTCGTTCACAACCTTCTGCAACTGTTCGCCGGATATGGGGTCGATATCGAGCCCTTCGCGCTTGGCCTGTTCGAGAAAGGCGGCGTCCTTCATCGTGGCGTCGAAAGCGTCACGCAGCGCCTTCACCCGCTCGGCCGGCAAGCCGGGCGGGGCGAAGACGGGGCGGCCGATATCGGGCGGCGCCGACAGCAGCTTGAGCGCGGCGCGGTCCTCATCATTTTTCGCAAAATCCATCAGCAGCGGCACATCCGGCAAATCGTTTGCCTTCTTGAGGCCGATCTGAACGAGGACATTGATCTTCTTGTCACGCACCCAATCGGGCTTTGTGCCTTTGTAGGATGCCCAGGAATTGCTGCCGCGCCCAACCAGCTCGCCATTCTCCATTGCGAGGTTGATTTCGTTGGCGCCGGGATAGCCAAGGATGATCTTGAACTTGGTCCCAGCGATGATGTTTAGGGACTGCGGATATTGAAACGACGTATTATAGCCCGTCGCACCGATGGCGTATTCCTTCTTCGTAGCGTCCTCGATAGTCTTAACGCCTGACGTATGCCAGGTCACGACAACGTTGTTGTCGACTACGGGATTGCCGATGAAGTTGAATTTCGCCGTATCGAATTTGATGGTGGGATCGCCAACAGCCTGCTGCACAGGCGTGGACTGATCGACGGTGGCGATCGCCGTGCCGTCTTTCGGCGCGACCGTATACATATAGCTCGCCGCCGTGCGGCTGCCTCCACCAGCCATGTTCTTGGCGACGATGCTCGGCTTGCCCGGAATATGCTCACCCATGAAACGAGCGAGCAGGCGAGCGTAAAAATCATAGCCGCCGCCGGGGCTAAAGCCGATATAAAAATCGATCGTCTTGCCTTTATAGAAACTCTCGACCGATTGCTGCGCCTGCGCGGGAGCGCATAGGCTGAGCGCGGCGGCGATGGTGAGGGAAACGCGCGTTTTCATCATCGTCTCTTCCACTTTATTTCGCGCCATCAGGGGCAACGATGATCTGACTGAGCCGGTCCGCGACCCTTGCGGGCGTATCCACGATGTCGGCGACGATCTTCTGCAAGTCCTCACCGGCCACAGGATTGATTTCGAGCCCAAGCTTTTTGGCGTCTTCGAGAAAGGCCTCGTCTTTCTCCATGGCCAAGAAAGCGTCGCGCAGGGCCTTCACGCGATCAGAAGGCACGCCCGGCGTCGTGAAATAGGGTCGCCCCACGGCGGCGGGCGCCGAGAGCAGACGAAGGGCCGCGCGATCCTCTTCATTCGTCGCCAGATCGGAGATCAACGGCGCATCGGGCAGATCGGGCGCGCGGACCAGTCCGACCTGCGCAATGATGTTGATCTTCTTGTCGCGGATCCAGTCGGGCTTTGTGGCCTTCCAGGTCGACCACGGGTTTGAGACCCGCGCACCGGTCTCGCCATTCTCCATCGACATATTCATTTCGTTGCCGCCGGGATAGCCGCTCACCACCTTGAATTTCGTGCCAAGCGTGGCGTTCATCGCATAAGCGATCTGCGAGGAGGTGTTTGGCCCCGTTGAGGCGACGATCACTTCTTTGTTTCGCGCATCGTCAATGGATGCCACGCCTGTCGTGTGCCAGGTGGCGACCGTATTATTGTCGGCAGCGGGATTGCCGAGCCAGATAAGCGCCTTGGAATCGAAGAGAATGCCGGGGTCGCGCATGGCCTGCGCCAGCGGCAAAGACTGGTCGGCGGTCGCCAGCACGGACCCATCCTTGGGCGCTACATTCATCATATGGCCCATGAGCACGCGCCCCCCGCCACCGGGCAGATTGCGCACAACGATATTGGGCTTGCCGGGAATGAAAGGCCCAAGATGGCGCGACACCAGCCGACCGTAGGTGTCGTAGCCGCCGCCCGAAGTATAGCCGATGAGCAATTCGACGGTTCGGCCCTTGTAGAAATCAACCACGCCCTGCGCCTTCGCAGGCGCCAGCGGCGCTCCAAGCAGCAGCGCGCAGGCGAGAAGCGAGCGTCTGTTCATGCTGTTCGCGCCCCCGCTCATTTAGGTCCGGTGTTCTGCTCGACGCCACCGATAATCTGGGTCAGGCGGTCTGCGATGGGCTTTGGAGTTGAGATGATCTGGTTCACGATCTTCTGCATCTCCTCACCAGAGACAGGGTTGATCTCAAAACCTTCCTTCAAAGCCGATTCCTTGAAGGGGCCATCCTTCACCATTTGATCGAAGGCTGCGCGCAAAGCCTTCACACGATCGGCGGAAACGCCCGGCGCCACATAGAGCGGCCGCCCGATGGTGACGGAGGCCGACAGCAGCATCAGCACCGCGCGGTCTTCCTCATTCTTGGCGAGATCCATCAACAGGGGAACGTCCGGGAGGTCAGGCGCCTTGGAAAGGCCGATCTGAACGAGGATGTTGATCTTCTTGTCGCGCAGCCAATCAGGCCGCGTCGCCTTCCACGAGCCCCAAGCGTTGGAGCCGCGCACCGCCACCTCGCCCTTTTCCAGCGCAAGAGTGATGTCGTTGCCGCCGGGATAGCCGGTGATGATCTTGAATTTCGTACCGAGCAAGGCGTTCATCGCCTTGGGATATTGCGAGGACGTGCTGCCGCCCGTGGCGCCGGTGGGCACTTCGCGCAATTTGGCGTCTTCGATCGTCTTGATGCCGCTCGTATGCCAGGCGGCGGTGGTGTTGTTATCAGCGGCGGGATTGCCGATGTACTGGAACTTGCTCACATCGATGGTGAGGGCCTTGTCGCCCATGGCCTGCTCCACCGCCAACGATTGGTCGCCGGTGGCGATCACCGTGCCGTCCTTGGGGCCGAGATTATAGACCCAGTTGGCGGCGAGGCGGCTGCCGGCGCCGGGCATGTTGCGGGGCACGACACGCGGCTTGCCAGGGATGTAATCGCCCAAAAACCGCGCCACGAGCCTCGCGTAGAGGTCATAGGTGCCACCTGGCGAATAGCCGATGATCATGTCGATCTGCTTGCCACGATAGAAATCCTCGATAGCGTCGGCACGTGCTCCGGAGGAAATCGTCAAAGCTCCGGCCGCAGTCAGGACGGTCGCCGCGAAAAGGCGCAGCATTCGGCTCATCTCATCCTCCAAACGCCACGGCTCAGGGGCCTCGCGGCTAGTTTCACCTTGATGATCGGGTTCTGGCAGCGTGAAATCCCCCCGTCAACCGGTACGCCTCCCCGTGGCCCTTGACCCGATTGCGCCATTCACTACAAAGTCACCCTACAGAAAAGCCTCCCCGCGCCACGAGATCTTCGCCGCCGGCTGGAGCCGGTGCAGGAAAAACACGATGTCCGAAGCAAATACGTTCCGCCTGTCGACCATCGAGGAGGTGATCGAGGACGCGCGCCAGGGTCGCATGTTCATTCTGGTGGACGATGAGGGACGCGAAAATGAAGGCGATCTCGTCATTCCCGCTGAGATGGCCACTCCCGAAGTCGTGAACTTCATGGCCAAGCATGGACGCGGGCTGATCTGCCTCTCCATGACCCGCCAGCGCGTCGAGGAACTGGGCCTCCAGCCCATGGCCCAGCGCAATCAGGCCCAGCACCAGACCGCCTTCACCGTCTCGATCGAGGCGCGCGAGGGCGTCACGACCGGTATTTCGGCGGCGGACCGCGCCCATACGATCCAGGTCGCGATCGACCCCGCCAACGACGCAAACGCCATTGTATCGCCGGGTCATATTTTCCCGCTGGTCGCCCAGGATGGCGGCGTGCTCGTTCGCGCGGGCCACACGGAGGCGGCGGTGGACGTGTCGCGCCTCGCCGGTCTTAATCCCTCTGGCGTCATCTGCGAGATCATGAATGACGATGGCACCATGGCCCGCCTGCCGGACCTGATGACCTTCGCCCAGGAGCATGGGCTGAAGATCGCCACCATCGCCGATCTCATCGCCTATCGCCGCCGCAACGAGAAACTGATCGAGCTGGTCGCCACCTCGAAGGTCAACAGCCGGTTTGGCGGCGCCTTCGATGTGCGCGTCTACGCCAACAAGGTCACCTATGCGGAGCATCTGGCCATCGTGCGCGGCGACGTGACGGGCGATGAGCCCGTCTATGTGCGCGTGCACCAGCACAACCTGCTGGCCGACAGCCTCGGCGACGAGACCACTAGCGTCTTCTTCCGCGGCGAGGCGCGCTCGCGGGCGGGTGAGCTGGAATCAGCCCTGAAATATATTGCGGGGAAGGATCGCGGCGTCGTTGTGGTGATTCGCGAGCCCTCCCAGACGACCCTAAGCCGCTTCATCAAGGAGCGGCAGGGCCAGCCCATGAGCACGCCGATGGCCGACCTGCGCCAATACGGCATCGGCGCCCAGATCCTGCAGGATCTGGGAATCCGGAACATGATCTTGCTGACCAATTCCGAACATAAGGTCGTCGGGCTCGAGGGCTATGGCATCCACCTCAAGGGCCAGCAGCCATTCGGCGAGAACAAGGCCTGAAAAGTCTCTACCCAAAAGCCGCGCGCAGCGTCGCGCTCGGGCTTTCGTGGAAATAGGCTTTGTAATCACGCGAAAACTGGCTCTTGTTCTCATAGCCAGAGAGGCGCGCGACGTCGGCGATCTTATTGCCGCTGATGCGCGCCTCGATTAGGCCATTGCGGGCCTGCACGAGGCGTATCGCCCGCAGGCGCTCAGCGGGTGAATGATCGCGAAATTTCTCAAAGCCATAATGTAGCGTGCGGACGCTCACCCCGCAGGCGGCGGCAAGCTCCTTCATACTGATTTTGTTCATGTAATTGTCGCGCAGATAATCTTCGGCGCGGCGCACGTACCATGGCGCGAGCGCGGCTGGCTCGCGTCGCTGGGGCTGAGCGTCCGATCCGCGCAGCGCCTGCGCTAGCAGGGTCAGGAGCAGGCGCTCGACATGGGGAATGGCGTCGGGCGTCGAGAGCGTGGGCTGGGCGCGTCCCAGGTCCTGCACGATGGTCTCGATGAAATGAGTGAGGGTGAGATGCTCGTTCATGTCGAGCGTCACGAGGGGCAGGCTGAGCAGGCCGCTGGCGTCCGGCAACTGGGCGAAGACCGAGGCCGCAGCCTTACGCCCGATCACCACATTCAGGAGATCGCAGGGCCCCTCCCAGCGTCGCCGCACGATGCCGGGCGAAGAGACCATGAGCATTTCGCCTGGCCGCACCGTGACCATCTGGCCGCCCTGCCGGGCCTCGAACGAGCCTTTGAGCGGGATATGCAAATTTACGTGATGACCCGCCCCGCGCATGACGGAGGTCTCGCATTTGCCAAAGCAATCCCAGCTGAAGAACTTGATCGCGAGCTGCCCCGCATGGGCATGAGCCTCGCGAAACTGCAGAAAGGGCCCGGAGTCCGAAACAGTGAACCGGCACTTGCCCTGGCTCACCTCCAGAATGCGCTGACGCGCGGCGGGCACATCCGCCGCCACGAAATGCGCATGGCGACTATCAGGGCTGGAGGCGGTGGCGATCCAGTTCGTCAAGCCAAGCTTATCGATGGTGAGAACCGGCTCCATGCTTTCCTCTGTCACGGGCCTATCGTCGGGATAGCCCTGTTTGCGATTTTTGCATCATAGCGCAGGTTATTGCTGAAATTGAATACTCCTTTCTTGGTCCCGCCCGGGGAGGCCTTGACCGGTCGCGCGCCATGCCTACCACTGCAATGAACTGGGTCGGCGCCGTCGTGGGCGACGCCCAGGCTCATAAGACGGGATGGAAAATCATGTCCGAGTTTTTGACGATCCAGGGGATGAAGGTGGAAGTGGAGCGGATGGGCTCCGGCAGCCCACTTCTGGTACTCCTGAGTGAGGAAGCCGCGTTCGAGCGCACCTCGCCATTCATCGACGAACTCGCCAAGACCCATGAACTCATCATCCCCTCGGCGCCGGGCTTTGGCCGCTCGGATCGGCCGGACTGGATCAGCAACCCCGATGATATCTCCTATATCTATCTCGATCTCGTCGAGAAGCTTGGCCTCAAGAACATTCCCGTGCTCGGCATGTCGCTTGGCGGCTGGATCGCGGCTGAAATGGCCGTAAAGGACGACAGCTTCATCTCGAAGATAGTGCTGGTGAACCCGATCGGCGTGAAGATCGGCGGCCCCTTCGACCGCGACATTCAGGACATCTGGACCCTGCATCCCACCAAGGTCGCCGAACTCAGGTATCACGATACCGATTTCGGCAAGCGCGACTATTCAAGCACGCCCGAAGACGAGGTCACCATCGTCGCGCGCAATCTTGAGAGCTTCGCGCGCTACTGCTGGGAGCCCTATATGCACAATCCCAAGCTGAAGATCCGCCTGCCCCGCATCAAGGTTCCCACCCATTTCATCTGGGGCGAGAACGACGGCATGACCGCGACGGCTTACGGCAAGGCCTTTAGCGAGCAGCTTCCGGGCGCGACGTTCTCGACAGTCGCCAAGGCTGGCCACTACCCACAAATCGAACAGCCCGCCGCAGTCTTGCAGCAGGTCAAAGCTTTCCTCGCCTGAGCGCGACCATTCCCAGAAGGAGCAGAACATGAAGGCCTGGTACTTCACCGAGATGCCCTACCCGCATCTGCCGCCACTCGACACGATCTCGACCATGCGCGTGTCGCTGGAGAGCAAGCACTTCGATCCCAAGATCGGCGCCGATCTCTACAATCGCTATCTCGACGAATATATGATCGCCGACGACGCCGGCTTGAACATGATGGTCAATGAGCATCATCAGACCGCCACCTGCCTCGATGTGGCCGCCCCTCTGTCGCTCGCGATTCTCGCGCGTCAGACCAGCAAGGGCGAGATCTGCATTCTCGGCAATCCCGTCGCTAACCGCGGCGACCCGCTGCGCATCGCCGAAGAAATGGCCATGGTCGATTGCATCTCGCGCGGTCGCCTGAGCGCCGGCTTCGTGCGCGGCGTGCCCTATGAGATCTTCGCCGCCAACACCAATCCCACCCAGACCGTCGAGCGTCTGTGGGAAGGCATCGACCTCATCCAGAAGGCCTGGACGAGCCATGACGAGCCCTTCAACTTCGAGGGCAAGTTCACCCAGCGCCGCTCGGTCAACATCTGGCCGCGCCCCTATCAGGATCCCCATCCCCCGATCTGGCTCACGGGCTCGAGCGACTTTGCTGGCATTTCGCGCGCCGCTGCGCGTGGCTTCGTCTTCGCGACCTTCCTGCAGCCATATGAGAAGGTGCGCCAGCTCTTCGACGCCTATCGCGGCTCCTATCGCCTCAACGGCCAGCCAGGCGGCGGCGGCACGGCTTTCATGCCGCTCGTCTATGTGGCGGACACTGAGTCCGAAGCTGAAGCGGGCATGAAGGAACTGCTCTGGTACATGCTCGCCAAGACCGAGCCGCAGTATCGCAACCCGCCCGGCTATGTGCCGGTGGAGTTCAACGTCAAGGCCCTGCAAGGCACCTATGCCGGCCGCACCGACGCCATGCGCGCGCAGACGCTGGAATTCCAGCGCGAGCAGGGCGTGGTCATGTATGGCACGCCCGATCAGGTGATCGCGCAGATCAAGCGCTTCTATGATCTCGTCGGCGGCTTCGATCATCTCTTGATGATGATGCAGGCGGGCTTCCTCGATCATGAGCGCACCGCCAAGAACATCCGCCTCTTCGCCAAGGACGTCTACCCCGCGATCAAGGATCTGGCTGGCACCAAGCCGCTCGATCTGCCCATCGCAGCCGAATAGGTCGTCCATGCAAGGCCGCACGATCTCCATCGACGACGTCACCACGCATTATTTCGAGGCGGGCGTCGAGCATAAGGGCCGCAAGCCAAGCGTCCTTCTTTTGCATTCGGCGGAGTTCGGCGGCTGCGCGGAAACCTCGTGGGAGCATAATATTCCCGCACTGGCCCAGCGCTATCATGTTCTGGCGCCCGACCATCTGGGCTTTGGCCTGACCGATAAGGTCTTCGACTTCAACGGTCAGTTCAACAAGCGCATCCGCCATATCCGCCGCTTCATCGAGGCCATGTGCGTCGATAAAGTGCATGTGATGGGCAGCTCCATGTCCGGCGGACTTTGCCTAACGGTAGCCGCGCGTAGCCAGCCTGACTGGCCGCTCGCCAGCGTCACCTGCTGCTCTGGCGGCGGCGATGCGCCGGACAATGAGGCGCGCAAGGTGCTCAACACCTATGACGGCTCAAAGGAGCATATGCGCCGCATCGTGGAGGTGATGTTCGTCGATCCTAAATGGGCGGCGGATGAGGCCTATATCGAGCGCCGCTGGAAATCGAGCCGCGTGCCCGGCGCGTGGGAAGCCACCGCCGTCGCCCGCTTCAAGGCGCCCTTCCCCAAGGACGAAGACGGACGCGCAGAACGCAACGCCATCAACTACGGCAATATCAGCGTGCCCGCGCTCGTGTTCGCGGGCAAGCAAGATCCGCTGCGCAACCCCGGCTATACCGACGCTTTCGTGCCGAAAATCCCCGACGCGCGCCTGCATGTGTTCGAGAACGCAGGGCACATGGGCAATATCGAATGCGCGGACGAGTTCAACGCGCTGTGCCTCGCGTTTCTCGCCAGCGTGGATGGCTGAGGCGCAAACTGCGCCCCTACTGCCCCGAAGTAGCAGCCTTCACCCGCTCCACGACCGCAGGCGGCGTGTCATAGACCTTGGCGACCAGCGCCTGCAGATCCTCGCCTGACATCGGCTCCACATCGAGGTTCATCTTCTTCGCTTCGGCGATGAAGGCCGGATCCTTGAACGCGTCCATGAAGGCCTTTCGCATGACGGCGATCCGCTCCGCCGGAACCTCAGCGGCCATGATATAGGGGCGGCCGAATTGCTCCTGGCTATAGACGAGATCGAGCGCGCTGCGCTCGTCAGCGTTAGCCGCAAAATCAACGCTCTTGGGCACGCCCTGCTTGTCGAGATCAGGGCTTCCCTCAGAGGCTTCCTGCACCAGCACCTTCACGAGGCCGCTGCGGAACCAGTCGGGATGAGTGGCGATTACGCTCGACCAGGCGGCGCCGCATTGGCCATGGATCTCTCCCTTCTCGATGGCGAGCTGCACTTCGCGATTACCGGAATAGCCCAGCACCACCTTGAATTTCGTGCCCAGAACCGCGTTTAGCAGCAGCGGAAAATCGCGTGTGGACGCGGCCTCGCCGCCTGAACCCATGACAAGCTGCGTCTTGCGCGCCTCTTCAAAAGTGGTCACAGGTGCGTCCGCGCGCACCACGCAAACATAGACGTCACGATTGGCGTTGCCGATGAAGCGGAAGGCGGCGGGATCGTAGCGCACCTTGCGCTTGTCGCCGAGCACAGGCTCGATGATGTTACCGGGATGAATGGCGCCCAGGACAGTCCCATCCTTCGGCGCGACGGCGGTGACATAATAGGCGGCCGTGGCCCCGGCCGCGCCCGGCATATTCTGCGCAACCACTGTCGGATTGCCGGGAATATGCGCGCCGATATGGCGAGCGATGAGCCGCCCATAGGTGTCGAACCCGCCGCCGGGTGCGGAGCCGATCACAAGCGACACGGTCTTGCCCTTGTAGAAGGACGCAACGTCCTGCGCCTGCGCCGCGCTACCCGCAAAGAGCGCCGCAACAACCGCCGTCAAACGCACTGCGCCGGACATCATTCTCTCCCTTGAAATAATTCGGGCGGCCCTTGTGAGGCCGCCCGCTTTTATCTCGACACCGACGAGTGAAATCAACACTCGACGTAGTTGCCGTATTTGATGAGATTCGCCTTCTGCGCCTCGTTGCGGGGCGGCAGCTTGAAGAGCTTATGCGCCGTGCCGCCAAGAATGTTGTGACGCGCCCTGTCGTTGAGGAAAGGCAGATCCCAGATCGTCGAAGGCAGATCGAAATCCCAATGAGGATAATCGGAGGCGTAAAGCAGCGAGTTTTCCGCATCGATCATGCGGAAGGTGCACTCCAGCGCGTCCATGTCCTGAATTTCCATGGGCTGCGATGAATAGAACATCTCGCGCATATATTCCGAAGGCTTGCGCTTCAGCAGCGGGCATTCGGAAGGACGCAGCATGAACTCGTGGTCAAGGCGCTGCATGACGAAGGGGATCCAGGCGAGGCCCGCCTCGATCCACAGAACAGGCAGCTTGGGGAAGCGCTCGTTCATGCCGTTCACGACCCAGTTCGTGAGATGCAGGATGTTGTACCAGGAGAAGCCGAGCGCATGGGCCGAGATGAAACGGTTGCAGCTCTGGAAAGTATGGTCGCCCCATGACGGACCCGAGTGGAACGCTAGGGTCTGGCCGCGCTCTTCGATGGCGCGATAGGTCTTCATATAGGCGTTGTCATAGACCGGCATCTTGGGACGCACGGTGGTGACCATCCAGCCGCCGACGCCCTTGCGATGACCGAAGGTCTCGACGCAGCGCAGCGTGCCTTCGGGATCGCCGAAGGGCAGGCAAAGCTGGGTGAACATGCGGCCGTTGGTCTGCGGCAGAGCGACTTCCGTGACCCAGCGGTTGTAAGCCCAGCACAGTTCGAACTCCATCTCCTTCTGGGGATGCAAGCCGACGTTGAGCAAGCCGGTGGGGAAGAGGCAGGAATAGTCGACGCCCAAGGCGTCCATCCAGCGCTCGCCAAGCTGCGCGTCGCGCAGGCGGCTCGGATCAGTCTTTTCAGACGAACGCAGCGGATAGCGCGTCACGCGGCCGCCCATGTCCTGATAGCCGGGGACGGAGGGAAGCACGCTGCCGCGGCCGCCCTTGGAGCGGGCTGCGAGCGCAAGCTGCTTGAGAACCTCGTTCTCCATAAAGGGGAGAATTTCGCCGAAGTTTTCATTCTCGTAATGATGCGCGTCGACGTCGACGATGAGCACGTCGTCGAATTTGCGATCACGCGTCTGTTTGGCGGCGTGGGCGAGAAGCTTCGTCGTGTTGAGCTCTTCAACCTGAACGCGGCGGCCACGATCTGAAATGAGGTCCATAAGTCTATCCCTCCTGCTTGTTCCCTAAGGCTGCGGTCAGATTCCCGACCAGCTCTGCCACATACCCAGTTCGAACACCTGCAAATCGACCGCCTTGAGCAGCGCACTGCAGGTTATCATCGCATCGGTTCCGGTTACGGCGGTGCGACCCGAAAGAAGCGGATATTTATTTCCGCTCTCCTGATTGGCGCCGTAGATCTTGCAAATGACGCCGACGAGGGCCTGCGTGGCCTCGGGCGTCAGAACATCGAGTTCACCCGTTTCGAATTTCGCCTCGAGCGCCGCCACCAGGGCGAGAGCCTGATCAGACTCCGGCGTCCTGCGGGACTCGACGCGCACAGGAGCCGAAATCTTGCGCA
>CANBVC010000075.1 GCA_947372795.1 Beijerinckiaceae bacterium | reverse complement strand
CTGTCGCATCGTTCGCACGGTTCTACCGGTGGTCGTCAGGACCCTGGCAAGACCTTCAAGAACAAGAAGATGGCAGGGCACATGGGTGTGGATCGCGTGACCACGCTGAACCTTCGGGTCGTCCAGACTGATGTTGAGCGCGGTCTCGTCCTCGTCGAGGGCGCTGTTCCCGGCGCTGCTGGCGGCTGGATCTTCATCCGTGACGCTATCAAGAAAGCGCTGCCGAAGGATGCCCCGATGCCTGGCAAGTTCCGGGTTAAGGCTTCCGTCGCCGCCGCTGAATCCAATCAGGAGGGCTGAGCTGTGAAGATCGACATCACGTCACTCGACGGATCGTCGGCCGGTTCGGTCGAGCTCCAGGACGAAATCTTCGGCCTTGAGCCGCGCGAGGATCTCATCGCGCGTATGATTCGCTACCAACTCGCCAAGCGTCGCGCTGGCACCCATGCGGTCAAGAACCGTGCGGACATCGCGCGCACCGGCAAGAAGATGTACAAGCAGAAGGGCACCGGCGGCGCTCGTCACGGGTCAGCCCGCGTTGCGCAGTTCCGTGGTGGTGGTCGCGCTTTTGGTCCTGTTGTGCGCAGCCATGCTCATGATCTTCCCAAGAAGGTCCGCGCTTTGGCTCTGCGTCACGCCCTTTCCGTCAAGGCGAAGAGCGGCGAGCTCATCGTTTGGGATAATGCTGAAGTTGCTGATCCCAAGACCAAGGGTCTGCGCGCCAGCTTCGACAAGCTCGGTCTCGGTTCCGCGCTGATCATCGACGGTTCGGCTCCCAACGACAACTTCCGGCTTGCTGCTCGCAGCATTCCCAAGGTTGACGTCCTGCCGATCGAAGGCATCAACGTTTACGACATCATTCGCCGCGAGAAGCTCGTGCTAACCAAGGCGGCCCTTGTTGCGCTGGAGGCGCGATTCAAATGAGCCAGGCTTCGCGCTTCGCTGATACGCGTCACTTCGATGTGATTGTCTCTCCGGTCATCACCGAGAAGGCCACCATTGCTTCCGAGCAGAACAAGGTGGTGTTCAGGGTGAGCCGGGACTCGACCAAGCCGCAGATCAAGGCGGCCGTGGAACGGCTCTTCGACGTCAAGGTGGAAAGCGTCAACACGCTCATCCGCAAGGGCAAGACGAAATTCTTCCGCGGCACCCGCGGGACTCAACAGGACGTCAAGAAGGCGGTCGTGACCCTCGCCGAGGGCCACAAGATCGACGTGACGACCGGGGTCTGAGGTAAGGTCGAGGATCAAGATCATGGCGCTTAAAACATTCAAGCCGATCACTCCTGGCCTTCGTCAGCTTGTGATCGTCGACCGGAGCGAGCTTCACAAGGGCAAGCCGGTCAAGTCCCTGACGGAAGGCAAGAGCCAGAAGGGCGGTCGTAATAACACTGGTCGCATTACGGTTCGTTTCCGTGGCGGCGGTCACAAGCAGACCTATCGCATCATCGACTTCAAGCGGCGCAAGAACGATATGCCCGCGAAGGTCGAGCGTCTGGAATATGACCCCAACCGCACCTCGTTCATCGCCCTCATCCGCTACACGGATGGCGAGCAGGCCTATATCATTGCGCCGCAGCGTCTTTCGGCTGGCGACGAGGTGGTTTCGGGTTCGCAGGTCGACGTGAAGCCCGGTAATGCGATGCCTCTGGCTAGCATCCCGGTCGGGACGATTGTGCACAACATCGAGATGAAGATCGGCAAGGGTGGTGCAATCGCCCGCTCCGCCGGCGCCTACGCCCAGATCGTCGGTCGCGACCAGGGTTATGTGTCTCTTCGGTTGGGTTCTGGTGAGCAGCGCCTGATCCATGGTCAGTGCTATGCGACGGTGGGAGCGGTTTCCAACCCCGACCACATGAACACCTCCATGGGTAAGGCTGGCCGTCATCGTTGGCTCGGCCAGCGGCCTCATAACCGCGGCGTGACCATGAACCCTGTCGACCATCCGCACGGTGGTGGTGAAGGTCGTACGTCTGGTGGCCGTCATCCTGTTACGCCTTGGGGCAAGCCAACCAAGGGCAAGAAGACCCGCAGCAATAAATCAACGACGCAGTTCATCGTGGCTTCGCGCCACGTCCGCAAGAAGAAGGGCTGATCCATGGCGCGTTCGATCTGGAAGGGCCCGTTTGTCGACGGCTATCTGCTTAAGAAGGCTGACGCTGCTCGCGGCGGTGGCCGCTCCGAAGTCATCAAGATCTGGAGCCGTCGCTCTACTGTTCTGCCGCAGTTCGTCGGTCTGACGTTCGGCGTCTACAACGGTCACAAACATATACCTGTCACCGTGACTGAGGACATGATTGGTCACAAGTTCGGTGAGTTCTCACCGACGCGGACCTTCCACGGCCACGCCGCGGATAAGAAAGCGAAGAGGGGCTAATCATGGGCAAGGAAAAGACCCCCCGCGCACTCAAGGATAACGAAGCCAAGGCGGTCGCCCGCATGCTTCGCGTGAGCCCTCAGAAGTTGAATCTTCTGGCCCAGCTCATCCGCGGCAAGAAGGTTGATCGGGCTCTCGCCGATCTCGAGTTTTCGCGAAAGCGTATCTCGGTTGAGGTTCGCAAGGCTCTTCAGAGCGCCATTGCGAACGCCGAAAACAATCATTCCCTCGACGTCGACGATCTCGTTGTCGCCGAGGCCTATGTTGGCAAGGCGCTCATCATGAAGCGCTTCAGTCCCCGTGCTCGTGGCAGAGCTGGTCGTATCGAGAAGCCTTTCTCGAATATCACGATCGTCGTCCGCGAAGTGCAAGCTGAAGCCGCGAAGGCCTGAGGAGAGTACGATGGGTCAGAAAGTCAATCCGATCGGGCTGCGCCTTGGCATCAACCGCACCTGGGACTCCCGTTGGTTCGCCTCTCGCGGCGAATACGCGAAGCTGCTTCATGAAGACATGCAGATCCGTGCGGCGCTGATGAAGGCGCTCAAGCAGGCTGCTGTCTCCAAGATCATCATCGAGCGTCCTCACAAGAAGTGCCGCGTTGCGATCCACTCGGCTCGTCCGGGTGTCGTGATCGGCAAGAAGGGCGCTGATATTGATAAGCTTCGCAAGCTTGTTACGAAGATTACCGACTCTGAGGTCGTGATCAACATCGTCGAGGTTCGCAAGCCTGAGATCGATGCTACTCTCGTTGCTGACTCGATCGCTCAGCAGCTCGAGCGTCGTGTGGCGTTTCGTCGCGCCATGAAGCGCGCCGTTCAGTCTGCAATGCGTCTGGGCGCCGAAGGCATCCGGATTAACTGCTCCGGCCGTCTCGGCGGCGCGGAAATCGCTCGCCAGGAGTGGTATCGTGAGGGTCGCGTTCCCTTGCATACGCTTCGTGCGGATGTGGACTATGGCGTGGGAACGGCGCATACCGCCTACGGCACCTGCGGAATCAAAGTCTGGATCTTTAAGGGCGAGATTCTTGAGCATGATCCCATGGCGCAGGACAAGAAACTCGCTGAGCAGGATCACGGTGGCGGCGGCGAGCGTCGCCAGCGTCGTGACCGTGACGCGGCCTGACCTGCACTTTTTTTGAGATGAGTTGAACCATGCTGCAACCAAAGCGCACCAAGTTCAGGAAGGCCTTTAAGGGCCGTATTCATGGCGTCGCCAAGGGTGGCTTCGAACTGAACTTCGGTCAGTTCGGCCTCAAGGCTCTCGAGCCGGAGCGCATCACCGCGCGCCAGATCGAGGCTGCCCGTCGCGCCATGACCCGTCACATGAAGCGTGCGGGCCGTGTCTGGATCCGTATCTTCCCTGACGTTCCCGTGTCCAAAAAGCCCGTCGAAGTCCGCATGGGTAAGGGCAAGGGCGCTCCGGAATATTGGGCGGCTCGCGTCGCTCCCGGGCGCATTATGTTCGAAATCGACGGCGTGCCGGTGGACGTAGCCCGTGAAGCTATGGTACTGGCTGCGGCGAAGTTGCCAATCAAGACGCGCTTCGTTCAGCGCATCGCCGAATAAGGAGGGCGAAATGAAGTCCAAGCAGCGTTTCGCTGACCTCCGTGTGCTGTCTACGGACCAGCTTTCGGATGAACTCCTGAAGCTCAAGAAGGAGCAGTTTAATCTGCGCTTTCAGCGTGCTACGGGCCAGCTCGAGAATACTTCCCGGGTTCGTGTCGTGCGTCGCGACATTGCGCGCATCAAGACCATCGCCGCGCGTCAGCGCGACGCGGCCGCCAAGTAAGGATCGACCATGCCGAAGCGAATTCTCCAGGGCGTCGTCGTGAGCGACAAACAGGAAAAGACAGTAGTCGTGAAGGTGGAGCGTCGCTTCACACATCCGCTGCTCAAGAAGACCGTTCGTCGGTCCAAGAACTACCACGCTCATGACGAGCAGAAGAAGTTCAAGGTCGGCGACAGCGTCTCCATTCAGGAGAGCGCACCCATCTCCAAGCTCAAGCGCTGGGTCGTCCTCGACACCGCCGCTTCTGCTGGCTGATAACGATAAATCGAGGGGACCACGGTCCTCTTCAGGCGAAGTCCGGCTGAGCAGTGCGATGCTGGAAACCGATCTGATGCGAAAGGCCAGAATGCCATGATTCAGATGCAAACCAACCTCGACGTCGCCGATAATTCCGGTGCGCGTCGCGTGATGTGCATCAAGGTGCTGGGCGGCTCCAAGCGGAGATATGCCGGCGTCGGCGACATTATCGTCGTGTCCATCAAAGAAGCCATCCCTCGCGGCCGCGTGAAGAAGGGCGATGTCATGAAGGCGGTCGTCGTTCGCACCGCCAAGGACATCCGCCGTGCAGACGGTTCGGTGATCCGTTTTGATTCTAACGCCGCGGTTCTGATTAATAATCAGAAAGAGCCGATCGGCACTCGTATCTTCGGACCGGTTCCGCGCGAGCTGCGCGCCAAGAACCACATGAAGATCATCTCTCTCGCGCCGGAGGTGTTGTAATGGCTGCGAAGATCAAGAAGGGCGACAAGGTCGTCGTTCTCACCGGTCGCGACAAGGGTCGCAGCGGTGAGGTCGTGCAGGTCAACCCGACCGAGGGGCGCGCTCTCGTTCGCGGCGTGAACATGGTCAAGCGTCATACGCGCCAGACCGGCACGCAAGAGGGCGGCATCATCTCGAAAGAGGCGCCGATCCAGCTGTCCAACATCGCCATCGCCGATCCCAAGGATGGCAAGGCGACTCGCGTCGGCTTTAAGATTCTCGACGACGGCCGTAAGGTTCGCGTCGCAAAGCGTTCCGGAGATCTGATCGATGGCTGAGGCTCAAACCGAGAAGGCCTCTAAGGCCAAGGCGAGCGGTAAGGGCCGCTCTGCTTCTTCGACGCAGATGGCGTCGGCTGCCGATCTCGCGATGCCCAAGGATTACACTCCTCGTCTGCGCAAGCACTACGATGAGGTTATCCGTGCGGCTCTTATCGCCGAGTTCGGTTACACGAACCCCCTCCAGGTTCCCGTGATCGAGAAGATCGTGTTGAATATGGGTGTGGGCGATGCCGTCAACGACACCAAGAAGGTGACGACCGCTGCTGCGGATCTCGCCCTCATCGCCGGACAGCGTCCGGTCATTACGCGCGCTCGTAAGGCGATTTCGTCTTTCAAGGTGCGTGAGAACATGCCGATCGGCGCGAAGGTCACTCTTCGTAGCGCCCGCATGTATGAATTCCTCGATCGCCTTGTCACGATTGCGCTTCCGCGTATTCGCGACTTCCGCGGCCTCAGCCCTAAGTCGTTCGATGGTCGTGGCAACTTCGCCATGGGTATCAAGGAGCACCTTGTGTTCCCTGAAATCGATTACGACAAGGTTGAGTCAGTTCTCGGCATGGACATCATCGTATGCACCACCGCCAAGACCGACGATGAAGCACGCGCGCTCCTGCGCGCTTTCAACTTCCCGTTCCGGCAGTGAGACTTAACCCGTCTCAGACGCGGAAACAGAGGTGAACATGGCAAAGAAAAGCGCTATCGAGAACAATAAGCGTCGCGAGAAGCTGGTGAAGAAATTCGCTGGTCGTCGTGAGCGCCTGAAAGTGATCGCGAATGACCTCAGCTTGAGCATGGAGGAGCGCTTTGAGGCGCGCCTCAAGCTTTCTGAAGTTCCGCGTAACTCCTCCGCCGTTCGTATTCGCAATCGTTGCGAAGTGACCGGTCGTCCCCGCGCGTTCCATCGCAAGATGAAGATGTCGCGTATCGCGCTTCGTGAACTGGGCTCCAAGGGGCTCATTCCCGGGCTCGTGAAGTCGAGCTGGTAAGGGGGCGGATTATGTCTATGAACGATCCATTGGGCGATATGCTCACCCGCATCCGGAACGCCCAGATGCGCCGCAAGAACAAGGTCTCTACTCCTGGTTCGCGTTTGCGCGCGAATGTCCTCGATGTTCTTCGGAGCGAGGGTTACATTCGTGATTATTCGACGGCCGATTTCGGCAATGGCCGTACCGAGTTCGAGATTGAGTTGAAGTATTACGAGGGTGAACCCGTCATCCGGACCATCGAGCGTGTCTCGAAGCCCGGCCGTCGCGTTTATTCCGCCGTTTCGAACATGCCGCGCGTCGCTAATGGCCTCGGCATCACCATCGTTTCCACCCCCAAGGGCGTTATGGCCGATCACGTTGCTCGCGAGCAAAACGTGGGCGGCGAAGTGCTCTGCAGGGTCTTCTGACGGGCGAGGAAGAACAATGTCTCGTGTAGGCAAGAAGCCAGTCGCCGTGCCCGCCGGCGTGACCGCAACGGTCGTAGGTCAGACGGTTTCCGTCAAGGGCCCCAAGGGCGAACTTTCGTTTACTGTTCCCGATGATGTTGTCGTCGTGATGCAGGAAGGCGCTATCAAGGTTGATCCGCGTGACGATTCAAATCGTGCGCGCGCAATGTGGGGCATGTCTCGCTCCATGGTGGCGAACCTCGTCACCGGCGTTTCTGCTGGGTATGAGCGCAACCTCGATATCACGGGCGTTGGGTACAAGGCTGCGGTTGTGGGTAAGAACCTGCAGTTGTCTCTTGGTTTTAGCCACGATATCAACTACCCGATCCCGGCCGGGATCGCGATTGTCACCCCCAAGCCGACCGAAATCGGCATTACGGGCATCGACAAGCGTCAGGTCGGCCAGGTCGCCGCTGAGATCCGGGCCTATCGTGGTCCTGAGCCCTACAAGGGCAAGGGCATCAGGTACCGTGGTGAATTCATCTTCCGTAAGGAAGGCAAGAAGAAGTAAAAGGGGCTCGCGATGCAAAAGGATAATCAGGCTGTCGAACGCCGTAAGGCGCGCGTCCGTCGCTCGATCCGCGCGCGCGCCTATGGCAAGCCGCGTCTTTCGGTTTTCCGCTCTTCCAAGCAGATCTATGCGCAGATTATCGACGACCAGCATGGCGCCACCCTTGTGGCGGCTTCTTCGCTGGAGAAGGATCAGCGCTCTGCTCTTAAGACCGGCGCTACTGTTGATGCTGCCCGCGTGATTGGTAAGTTGATCGCCGAACGTGCTGCCGAGAAGGGCATCAAGGATGTCGTTTTCGACCGTGGCGCTTACATCTACCACGGGCGCGTCAAGGCGCTCGCGGATGGGGCGCGCGAAGGCGGCCTCAACTTCTAAAATATTCGAAGCGAGCGGTTGACATCATGTCGGCCGCGCAAGTGACGGAAGATAAAAATGGCGCGTGAAGGTGAAGGCGGTCGCGGTCGCGACCGAGATAGGGAAGAGCGCGATAGCGAGTTTGTGGATCGTTTGGTCCACATCAATCGCGTCGCGAAGGTCGTGAAGGGCGGTCGCCGCTTCGGTTTCGCCGCTCTCGTCGTCGTTGGCGATCAAAAGGGTCGCGTTGGCTTCGGTCACGGCAAAGCTCGTGAGGTTCCTGAGGCGATTCGTAAGGCGACTGAAGCCGCCAAGCGCGCTCTCATTCGCGTTCCGCTGCGTGAGGGTCGCACTCTCCATCATGACGTACATGGCCGTCATGGCGCTGGTCGCGTTATTCTGCGCGCTGCGCCTGCTGGTACCGGCATCATCGCTGGTGGCCCGATGCGCGCTGTCTTCGAAACGCTAGGCATGCATGACGTCGTGGCGAAGTCGCAGGGTTCTTCCAACCCCTACAACATGATCCGCGCTACGTTCGATGCGCTTCAGCGCGAGGATTCTCCCCGTTCTGTTGCGGCTCGCCGCAGCATGAAGGTCTCCACGTTGCAGTCGCGCCGTCAGGGCGTGGATGCTGACGCTGTCGACGCTTGAGGGAGGCTCTGATGTCAGACACCAAGAACCTCGTCACCCTTGAGCAGGTCAAGAGCCATATCGGCCGTAATCATGAGCAGCGTGCGACCCTTGTCGGTTTGCGCCTGAACAAGATTGGTCGCCGCTCGACTCTCGAAGATACGCCATCTGTGCGTGGGATGATCGCGAAAGTCGCGCATCTCATTCGCGTTGTCGATAGCCACTGAGGAGCGCGTCATGAAACTCAATGGCATTAGCGATAATCCCGGCTCCTCCAAGAAGCGCACCCGCATCGGGCGCGGCATTGGTTCTGGCTCCGGCAAGCAGGCCGGTCGCGGCGGCAAGGGCCAGACTGCCCGTTCGGGCGTGCGCATCAAGGGCTTCGAAGGCGGTCAGATGCCGCTGCATCGTCGTCTCCCGAAGCGCGGCTTCACCAACATCTTCAAGACTGACTACAACGAGGTGAACCTCGGTCGCGTGCAGCAGGCGATCGACGCCGGCAAGCTCGACGCCGGGCAGCTCATCACGGTCGATGCGCTCGTCGCCGCTGGCGTCTGCGCGAAGGTTCGTGATGGCGTGAAGCTTCTGGGTCAGGGCGAATTCACCGCCAAGCTTTCGTTCGAGGTCGCACGCGCTTCCAAGACGGCGCTGGCCGCTATCGAGAAGACTGGCGGTTCGGTCAAGCTTCTCGTGGTTGACGCCGCGGCTGAAGCCTGACACCGAGCGGCTTGATGGCCGCTGCGTGGGACTGGATATCGGTCCGGCGCATCCCACATTGATTGGAGCGGGGCCAGGGTTTTTCAACCTTGCGCCCCGTTCGCATTTGTCAGACCATGCGCGCCTCTAGCGCCAGTCCGGAGCGATACAATGGCCTCTGCAGCCGAACAGCTCGCAGCCAACATCAATTTCTCCGCCATCGGTAAGGCTGAGGAACTGAAGAAGCGTATCTGGTTCACTCTGGGCGCTCTGATCGTCTATCGGCTTGGCACTTATATTCCGCTGCCAGGCATCGACCCGGCTGCTTTTGAGCAGAACTTCACCCGTGGCGGGCAGGGTGTCCTCGAACTATTCAATATGTTCGCAGGCGGCGCCGTTCAGCGCATGGCGATTTTTGCGCTGAACATCATGCCGTATATTTCGGCTTCGATCATCATTCAGCTGCTGACCTCTGTTTTCCCTACCCTTGAGGCCATCAAGAAAGAGGGCGAGCACGGTCGCAAGGTGCTAAATCAGTACACCCGTTATCTCACCGTCATTCTGGCGGTCTTTCAGGCTTATGGCATATCTGTAGGGCTTGAAGGGCAGGCGGGCATCGTATCAGAGCCGGGCCTCTTCTTCCGGATTTCGACTGTCATAACGCTTACCGGCGGAACCATGTTTCTGATGTGGCTTGGTGAGCAGATCACCTCACGGGGCATCGGCAACGGTTCCTCGCTCATCATCTTCGCGGGTATCGTGGCAGCCTTTCCCTCGGCGATCATCAATACGCTTGAGCTTGGACGTCAGGGCGCTATTTCGACTGGTCTGATTCTGCTCGTCATCGTGATGTCGATCGCGGTCATCGCCTTCATCGTCTTTATGGAGCGAGCCCAGCGTCGCTTGCTGATCACCTATCCTAAGCGACAGGTCGGCAATCGTGTATATGAGGGGCAGACCTCGTTTCTGCCGCTGAAGCTGAACACGTCTGGCGTCATTCCCCCGATCTTCGCCTCCTCATTGTTGCTACTGCCCACCACCGTCGCGAATTTTGCGCAGGCGTCTGATGGCGGCGGCTTTCTGGCCACCATCGCTACCTATCTTGGGCATGGTCGTCCGCTCTATATGCTGCTCTATATCGCGCTGATTGTCTTCTTCGCCTTTTTCTACACGGCCATCGTGTTCAACCCGACCGAGACCGCTGACAATCTGAAGAAGCATGGCGGGTTTCTGCCCGGCATCCGGCCTGGCGAGCGGACAGCGCAGTTTATCGATCAGGTGCTCGTGCGCATCACTGTGATCGGCGCCGGCTATCTGTCTATCATCTGTATCTTACCCGAAATGCTCATATCCTATGCCGCGCTTCCGTTTTATTTTGGCGGCACGTCACTGCTCATCGTCGTCAGCGTAACGATGGATACTGTGGCGCAGGTTCACGGGCATCTTCAGGCGCAGCAATACGAAGGGCTCGTGAAGAAAGCCAAACTCCGGGGACGGAAAAGATGAGACTGATTCTGCTGGGACCTCCCGGTGCGGGTAAAGGCACGCAAGCGGCGCGCCTCGTTGAGAAGTTCAGCATCCCCCAGCTCTCCACCGGCGACATGTTGCGCGCCGCAGTGAAGGCAGGCACCCCGGTTGGCCTGCAGGCCAAGACGGTCATGGACGCCGGCGGGCTTGTCTCTGACGAGATCGTTTGCGGCATCATCTCCGACCGAATCGAGGAGGCTGACGCCGTCAATGGTTTCATCCTTGACGGCTTCCCGCGCACGGTCGCGCAGGCCAAGGCGCTGGATGAGCTTTTGGCTGAGAAGGGGATGAGGCTCGATGCTATCATCGAGTTGAAGGTCGATGAGAGCGCGCTTCTGGCCCGCATCGAAAAGCGCGCCGCCGACACGATCGCCGCTGGCGGCACGGTGCGCGCCGACGACAACCCGGACGCCTTCAAGGTGCGCCTCGTCGCCTACCGGGAGCAGACTGCCCCCGTCTCGGCCTATTACGCCTCCCGTGGCGTGCTGAAGACCGTCGACGGGATGGCGCCGATTGCAGATGTCACCAAGGCGCTCGACGCTGTGCTGGGCTGAAGTGCCGGGCAGGGGTTTTGGAAGAGGCGGTCCTCAGGGGCTGCCTTTTTTGGTTTTTGCCGGACGATTTGATTGAGTTTTTGATTCAGGTTTATTCCTTAAGTTTATGATAAAGTGTGTGATTGATCGTTTTTCTTGATAGAATGATTCAATTAGCTCGCTCAGATCGCGTTTAAATCCGCCGCCGTGAGCAGGTCACGCATGGACGGCAGTGCCGGGCTTGAGAAGCCGGCACCCGGCGTCTCGAAGAATAGCTCCCCAGGTTTGAACTGCTCGCTTGCTTAGAGTTCCGCGCAGATCATCTGCATGGCGATGACGATAGCTTGCATCGAATCCGCACCATGGCCGAAATATCGGCGCGGCCGGTCCGGCCAACTGATGTCATAGGCGCATCGCCAACAGCCGGTCTCGAATCGCGGAGCGGCGAGTGTTACCTCGACGGGGCGGTCGTGGCCCTGCTGGCGAAGAGTGAGGCTGCGGCGGGCGATGATCATGATGGGCGTCTGTGGTTTGACGTGCTGGACGAGTACGTGACCTTAGCCTTCTTACTTTATCGTTATCGGGCGTTGGCTCGCTACTCCTGTGGCGCAGTCTGGATTACTTAGGTTCAAATCTTCAATTTCCCCCGAATCTCGCTTGACCCGCCCCCGGCGTCGCCCTAAACAGCAGGTCTCACCGAGATCGCTTGCGCTCCCGGCTCTCTTCGTATGAAGGGGCAGGGTGTTTTTGTGTTCTCAACCTTGCAAGAGCCGGCCTCCACCGGACGCAGGGATCATCAGCAGCCGCTTCGTGCGGCACATATGGAGACGGCCAATGGCTCGTATAGCTGGCGTTAACATTCCGACCAACAAGCGCGTCATCATTGCGCTTCAGTACATTCACGGCATCGGCGCCAAAAAGGCCGAAGAGATTTGCACGAAGGTCAGCATCCCGGCCGAGCGCCGCGTGTCCCAGCTGACCGACGCCGAAGTTCTCCAGATTCGCGAGACCATCGACCGCGATTACATGGTGGAAGGCGATCTTCGCCGCGAAGTCTCCATGAACATCAAGCGCTTGATGGATCTGGGCTGCTACCGTGGCCTGCGCCATCGTCGCCAGTTGCCCGTTCGCGGCCAGCGCACCCATACCAACGCCCGCACCCGCAAGGGCAAGGCCAAGCCGATCCAGGGCAAGAAGAAGTAATCTTCTCCCGCAAAGAGATCCTCCAAGGTGTAGCCGCTGGAATTACGGCGGCGTCAGATACCGAAAGGCACGAGTTAAATGGCAAAAGAAGCAACCCGCGTACGCCGCCGCGAACGCAAGAACATCGCCTCGGGCGTCGCGCATGTGAACTCCTCGTTCAACAACACGATGATCACCATCACCGACGCGCAGGGCAACACGATCTCCTGGTCCTC
>CANBVC010000074.1 GCA_947372795.1 Beijerinckiaceae bacterium | reverse complement strand
GTCACGCCCTATTACAACAAGCCGAATCAGGAAGGCATGTACCGCCACTTCAAGGCGGTGAACGACGCCATCGATATCCCGATCATCATCTACAACATTCCCCCTCGCTCGGTCGTCGATATGTCCGTCGATACGATGAAGCGACTGTTCGAATTGAAGAACATCGCCGGGGTGAAGGACGCGACCGGCAATGTGGCGCGCATTTCCCTGCAACGTCACGCGATGGGGCCAGACTTCATCCAGCTTTCGGGTGACGACATCACCGCGCTTTCGTGCCTGGCCGCTGGCGCGCATGGCTGCATTTCCGTTGTTTCAAATGTCGCTCCGCGCCTTTGCGCCGACCTTATGAAGGCCTGGTTCGCGGGCGATGCGGCTGGCGCGCTCGCCATTCAGGACAAGCTGGTGCCGCTCCATGCTGGCGTCTTCACCGAGGCGGGGGTCACGGGCGCCAAATATGCGCTCTCTGAGCTTGGCAAGCTGACGGAGGAGGTGCGTCTGCCGCTCGTACCCTCGACCGAGCCCACGAAGCAGATCATTCGCGCCGCCATGGCCCATGCGGGCCTCCTGAAGGCCTAAGAGGCGCTATGCGCCGGAGTGCGTTGATTGGCCAAGGACACAACAAATTTCAAGGTCGCGTCGGACAACCGCCGCGCGCGCTTCGATTACGAGATCGGCGAGGTCTTCGAAGCGGGGATCATGCTGACCGGAACCGAGGTCAAATCCCTGCGTACGGGCAAGGCGACCATTGCGGAGAGCTATGTCAGCGTCGACCGCAAGGGCGAAGTCTGGCTGATCAACTCCAATATCCCTGAATATCTGCAGGGCAATCGGTTCAATCATGAGCCAAAGCGTCACCGCAAACTGCTGTTGCGCGAGCGGGAAATCGTGAAGCTCGCCCAGGCCATTGAGCGCGAAGGCATGACTATCGTGCCGCTGAAGGTCTTTTTTAATGACAAGGGCCGGGCCAAGATCGAGATCGCCATCGCGCGCGGCAAGAAGCTCCACGATAAGCGCGAGACCGAGAAACAGCGCGACTGGAACCGCGAGAAGAGCCGGTTGATGAAAGATAATAGATAATTAGATCAGGCATTTATATAAATTGTCTCAACCAGATTAAGGGGGCGAAATGTCCGGCCTCGTCAACGTGCAAAGCTTGCCTGACAACCTGCCGGTCCCGCCTGATGATGGCGGGTCGGACCATCTTCTTGGCCTCTCGCTACCCTCCATCACTCTCCCCGCCACCGATGGCGGGAGCGTCGATCTTGGCGCCCTTGAAGGGGTGAGCGTCCTTTATTTCTACCCGCGCACCGGCCGCCCGGATGAGCCTTTACCGGAGGGCTGGGACATGGTCCCGGGCGCGCGTGGTTGCACGCCTCAGTCCTGCGCCTTTCGCGATCATTTCACTGATTTGCAGGCGCTTGGCGCAAGCGGCGTCTATGGCGTCTCCACCCAGACCACGGCCTATCAGGCCGAGGCGGCTGCGCGACTGCATCTTCCGTTTCCGCTTCTGTCGGATGTCGACCGCAAGCTGGCCAAGGCGCTCTCCCTGCCGATGATGGAAGTTGCGGGGATGATCCTGAACCGTCGGCTTACGCTCATCGTGGAGGGCGGACGGATCGTTAAGGTCTCCTATCCGATCTTCCCGCCGGACCGAAACGCCGGCGAGGTTATTGTGGCTCTGCGGTCGCCGGACTGGCGCTGACCCCATCGAGCAGATCGCGCACCCGGGAAAAGACGGCGCGGAACATCTGCGGCGTCAGGACGCCGGTGTTCGTGTTGTAGCGGGAGCAATGGTAGCTGTCGAAAAGGGTCACGCCGCCGCCAATGAGGGGCAGGGCGAATTCGCGCCCGTGGGCGAAGGGCAGGCGTGCGGGGCCTTCCCCCAGCGCGCGGCTCACGCTGTCATGCGAGATGCGCCCTAGCGCCACGATGGCCTTGAGCCGTGGCATGGCGGCGATGGTCTGATCCAGAAATGTGCGGCAGATCTTGATCTCGGCGGGCGTCGGCTTGTTCTGCGGGGGCACGCAGCGCACCGCGTTGGTGATGCAGGTGTCGATGAGTTCGAGATCGTCGTCGCCGTTCTCGTCATAGGAGCCGCGCGTGAATCCACAGTCCGCCAGTGTTTCATAAAGCAGGTCGCCGGCCCAATCCCCCGTGAAGGGCCGACCCGTGCGGTTCGCCCCGCGCAGGCCCGGCGCGAGGCCCACGATCAGCAGACGCGCGGAAGTTGGGCCCAGGGTTGGGACGGGCGCATTATGCCAACCCGGCTCTTTCACGCGCGCTTCGAGGCGAAACTCGACGAGTCTGGGGCACAAAGCACAATCGCGCCCGGGACCAGAGGTCGCGGACGCGATGTGAGATGGTGATTTTGAGGCCCGGGACAGGGATCAGTGATCCGCGTCTTCGCCTGCATTGATCGTCTGGGGCCCTGCGGGAGCAGGCGAGCCAGTGGTGGGGCGGCGCTCCACGAAGCGGGGACGCTCGGTGCGCTCGACTGGGTCGCGGCCGATCTTGTTCACGAGCTGGACGAGGTCGATGAATTCATCGGCCTGACGGCGCAACTCGTCAGCCACCATCGGGGGCTGGGTGGTGATGGTCGAGACGACCGAGACCCGCACGCCCTTGCGCTGCACAGCTTCAACAAGCGAGCGGAAGTCGCCGTCGCCGGAGAACAGCACGAGCTGGTCGATATGTCCGGACATTTCCATGGCGTCGACCGCCAGTTCAATGTCCATGTTGCCCTTCACCTTGCGGCGGCCGAGCGAGTCGACGAATTCCTTGGTAGGCTTGGTGACGACGGCGTAGCCGTTATAGTCCAGCCAGTCGATGAGGGGGCGGATGGAGGAATATTCCTGATCTTCGACCAGAGCGGTGTAATAAAACGCCCGGACCAGACGACCGCGGGACTGGAATTCCTTGAGGAGGCGCTTGTAGTCGATGTCGAATCCCAACGACTTCGCCGTCGCATAAAGGTTCGCGCCGTCAATGAACAAAGCGATACGTTCTTGATCCGCCATAATCCTGATCTCTGTGCGGGTCTGTAAAAATCAGTGAATTCCGAGGATTAAGCTTCCGCTTGCGCCGCGACCCTCTGTGTCGGCGCAACCTTGAAATGGAATTCACGAGTACCTGCCGAGCTTTCCGTATCGTAACCGAATCCCTGAATCGGAAGCGACGCGTCAGCACGAAAACTAGTTTCACATTCAGCGATTTAAAGAAGGGAAGTCAAGGCTATTCATTGAAATGCGCAACATTGTAAGACATTTTACTTGCAAAGATCAAGCCGGTTTTCCGAGGCCTTGAGCATTCGTCGCGCGCGACGGGGGTTGCTTTCGAGCGCAGAGGGGTGTATCGCCCAGCTCTTCCGGAAAGCCCTCTGAACAGGATCGCCGCCCATGGCCCGCGTCACCGTCGAAGATTGCATCGACAAGGTCGAGAATCGTTTCGAACTCGTACTCGTCGCAGCTCACCGCGCGCGGCTGCTTGCGTCTGGCTCGCAGATCACGATTGATCGCGACAATGACAAGAATCCGGTCGTCGCCCTGCGTGAAATCGCAGAGACCACCTTGCAGCCCGGCGACCTCATGGAAGACCTCATTCATTCTCTGCAGAAGAATGTGGAGGTTGACGAGCCTGAGGCGGAAGCTGTTCCCGCCCTCTCCACTGTCAACGATGCCTTGTCTCAGCCTCATTCGGACGTTCAGTTCGACCGCATGACCGAGGAAGACCTGCTGCGCGGCCTCGAAGGCCTCGTGCCCCCGGCCGAGACGGACGACGAGGGCGAATAATCGCCTCTTTCGCGGCAGTTTGAGCTTTGGGCTTGTTTCAGGCCCTCTCTCCATAGATAGTCAGCGGATCGGCGCATTGCGTCGATCCCTTTGTCTGACGTTCGGAGACGTTTTCGCAGATGATGCGCCAGTACGATCTCGTTGACCGCGTAAGGAAGTACAATCCGAACGCCGACGAGGATCTGCTTAACCGCGCCTATGTCTATGCGATGAAGGCCCATGGCGCCCAGAAGCGCGCCTCCGGCGATCCCTATTTCTCCCATCCGCTCGAAGTCGCCGCCATCCTCACCGACCTGAAGCTCGATGACGCCACCATCGTGGCGGCGGTGCTGCATGACACGATCGAGGATACGGCCTCCACCAAGGAGGAGATCGAGCATCTCTTCGGGGCCGAGATCGCGGGGCTCGTCGATGGCCTCACCAAGCTCAAGAAGCTCGATCTCGTCTCCAAACGCGCCGAACAGGCGGAGAATTTCCGCAAGCTGCTGCTCGCCATCGCCGAAGATGTGCGCGTCTTGCTGGTCAAACTCGCCGACCGTCTCCACAATATGCGCACGCTGCATTTCGTGCCGCCGGAGAAGCGTGCGCGGGTGGCGCAGGAGACACTCGACATTTATGCGCCGCTCGCCGGACGCATGGGCATGCAGGCCATGCGTGATGAGCTTGAGGATCTGGCTTTCAAGACCCTGATGCCCGAAGCCGACGCCATGATCGAGGCGAGGCTCGCTGATCTCAAGGCGAATAACGGAAAGCTCATCGGCGACATCGAGCGCGAGCTGACCGACGAGCTTTTAAAACGCGGGATCGTGGCGGACGTCAAAGGCAGGCAGAAGGCGCCTTATTCGGTGTTCCGCAAGATGGAGCATAAGTCACTCGCCTTCGAGCAGCTGTCCGATATCTTCGGCTTTCGCATCGTCGTTGATGGTGTCGAGGATTGCTACAGGGCGCTTGGCGTCGTCCATACGAAATGGCCGACTGTGCCCGGTCGGTTCAAAGATTATATCTCCACCCCCAAGCAGAACGATTATCGCTCCATCCATACGACGGTGGTTGGGCCGGGGCGCCAGCGCGTCGAGTTGCAGGTCCGTACGCGGCAGATGCACGACATCGCCGAATACGGCATCGCTGCCCATTCGCTCTACAAGGATGGTCGCGCGGGCGACCCCGACAAGCTGACGCAAGAAAGCCGCGCCTATCGCTGGCTACGACGCACCATCGAGCTTCTGGCCGAGGGTGACAGTCCCGAAGAGTTCCTTGAGCATACCAAGCTCGAGCTTTTCTACGATCAGGTCTTCTGCTTTACGCCCAAGGGACGGCTCATCGCGCTGCCGCGCGGGGCGACGCCGATTGATTTCGCCTATGCGGTTCACACAGAACTTGGCAACGGCGCCATCGGATGCAAGATCAACGGCCGCATCGCTCCTCTGCTTTCTGAACTACGCAATGGCGATGAAGTAGAGGTCACCCGCGCAGATGGGCAGGCCCCTCCGGCCGCCTGGGAATCCCTTGTCGTCACCGGCAAGGCCCGAGCCGCCATCCGCCGCGCCACGCGCGATGCGGTGCGAAAGCAATATGCGGGGCTTGGCAGGCAGATCGTAATGCGCGCCTTTGAAAGAGCGGGCAAGCCGTTCACGGAAGACCGGCTAAAGGCCGCCCTGTCGCGGCTCGCCCGCCAGAATGTTGAGGATGTGATGGCGGCGGTGGGCCGGGGCGAAATGTTCTCCGGCGACGTGGTGCGTGCGGTCCATCCCGATTTCATGGAGGAGCGTCGCCCCCAGACCGCGCGCGCCAAGGGCGAGTCTGGCTGGTTCGGCTTGCGCAAGGCTGCGAGCCTCGTCTTCAAGGTTCCCGGCGCTGACGAAGTCTCGCCCAACGCCATCCCCATTCGCGGGCTTAACGGTGATCTACCAGTGCAGTTCGCTCCCAATGGCGGCGCGGTGCCGGGGGACCGGATCGTTGGCATCCTAACGCCGGGGGAGGGGATCACGATCTATCCGATCCAGTCCCCCGCGCTCACCGCCTTCGACGACCATCCCGAACGCTGGCTCGACGTGCGGTGGGACCTCGAACATATGGACGAGCTGTTCCCTGCCCAGATCATCGTCAACGCCATGAATGAGCCGGGTACGCTGGGCCTGATCGCCACGGTTATCGGCGAGGAAGGGGCGAATATCGACCATATCGAATTCGTCGACCGCTCTTCCGATTTCCGGGACATCGTTCTTGACCTGCAGGTCCGTGACCTCAAGCATCTGAACGCGATCATCGGGCACCTGAAGGCGAAAAGCGTGGTCTCCAAGGTCGAGCGCGTGAATGGGTAGGCGCCCCAGGCCGGACGAGGGCTCCGCGCGGGTCTCTGCCGGGCTCGCCGCCGCCGTCGCCCTGCACGCCATGTTGATTGGCGGAGGCTTTCTTTGGGGGTATTTCCAAAGGGCCCCGGATCCACAAGCCGAGCCGATCGCTGTGGAGCTGGTCGAGGAGCCTCCGCCAGAGGAAATAAAGCAGCCAGATCCTGTCGCTGAAAATCAGCCGGAGGCTCAACCGGAGGCCGCGCAAGAGGCCGCGCAGGAACCGCCCCCGCCCGAAGAGCAGAAGGCGGAACTGCCGCCCGCCGTCCCTCTGGACCTCGCGCCAGCAACCGATGCGCCGAAGTCTTCACAGAACGACCAGGAATTGACCATTGGCGACAATGCTTCAGGCCCGCCGGTTATCGCCGCGGTCGATGAGCCTAAGCCGAAGCCTGAAGAGCCGCCGATCGAGCCCCCAAAGCCCCTTCCAGAGCCCGATCCACCGAAGGAGCCGGTGAAGGCCGAGGCGCCGCCTGCGCAACAGGAAGCGGCGCAGGACGCGCCCCCCACCGACCCCATTCCTCCCGACGCGGAGGGTTTGCCGGCGCTTGCTCAGCCCAAGCCAGTCGAAAAGCCGGAAACGGACGAGGCTAACGCTGACAAGCCGGAGACGCTGGACCCCAAGCGCTTCGCCTTTTTCGCGCCTGTTCCCAAGATGGAGTTCGAGAGCGGCTCGAAGCAGTCGCGGACGCCCCCCGGCAACGCCAACGACACCTATACATCGCGGCTATACGGTATGATCGTGCCCAACGTACGCCTGCCGGGGGGCCTCCCGTCAGCATCGAGGCGACGGCCTTTGAAGGTCGAGTTTGTCGTCGATGGGCAGGGGCGTTTGGCCGGCGCCGCCGTCGTACGATCAAGCGGCATACCGGCGCTCGACATAGCGGTGCTATATGCGATCCGCCAGGCCTCGCCCTTTCCCCCAACGCCCCATGGTAAGCCGTTGCCGCTGGTGCTCGACTATGAGCCGCCCTAGCGTCGTAGCGTTAAAGAAAGATTTTAGTTTGCGTGACGGCGCCGTCGATGACGTTAAGGAAAGTTCCTTCTTCCACCGCATGCCAATGATCCGCGTGTGTATCGAAGGGCTCAGACGCAAGGGTGGTGATATGCGTTCCGTTCACGCCCTCCCGCGCATGGAAAGGCGCGCCCATATACATGGTGGGTGATTGCCGGTCGCTTGAATAGCGCAAGGCCCAGATGTTCGTCCCGTCGCTCAAAGCTGCCGAGATGCGGGTCGGCTCAGTCACATTCGCCTGCGCTTGAATGCGTAGGATATTTGACAGGGCTTTCGTCAGTCCGCCCAGCGGATCTTCGCGCAACCCATGTGACAGCGCGATCAGGAAAAGCGCTTCACTATCGGTCGTGCCCAGTCGCTCCTTGTAGAACGAACTGTCGATCAGCCCTTCGAATTCGCGGCGGTGATCCGCCCAGCCCCCGAGCTTTCCATTATGCATGAAGCTCCAGTTGTCGAAGGTGAAGGGATGGCAATTGGCGCGTGTCACGCCAGTTCCGGTCGAGGCGCGCACATGAGCGAAAAACAGGGACGACTCGATCTGCCTTGAGAGAGACTGCAGGTTTTCATCATGCCATGCAGGCAGGATGTCTTTGAAAAGGCCGGGTTGTTGGCGCGAACCATACCAGGCGACTCCAAACCCGTCCGCATTTGTGGTGATGACGGATTCGCGCGCTGAAAGACTCTGGTGAACGAGAGAATGATCCGGGTTGAAGATGACGTCTTGAAGAAGGATTTGCGGACCTGAGTAAGCGACCCATCTGCACATATCTTATGCGACCCCTTCAACAATGCGCAGATCGCGCACAGCGCCGTCGCCCAGAGCCTCAAGAGCCGACTGATAGGCTGCGCTGTCGTGGGTCTTCTGCGCAGCTTCGACGCTCTCGAATTCGATGACGACGGTGCGTTGCTTGACCCCATGTTCATAGGCCAGCGTAGCAACGCCGCGTGCAAGTATTCGCCCGCCGCCCGCAATGATCGCAGGCCCGCCAAGGGCGGCGTAAGCGGCAAGCTTCTCATCATCAGAAATCGAATGGTAGCAGCTGATCCAATAGGCTTTGGGCATGTTCTCCCCCTCTTTTGCAGCGATTGTCACGGCAAGCTGCCAGACCTGTCAAGCTAGCAATGGGCGCTGCGAAACATGTGCATGACCTCTGGGTAAGGTGGTTTTCGGTAGCTGTTCGGGATTCGCGCGCCTAGGTTCGCGTCATGAACAGATCGACCGATTCCATGAAAAGCTTGATCGAAGCGGCGCGGGTTCCCATTGTGAAACCGTCCGTTCCGGCTATCTATGAAAACATAAATGATTTGCCGCCCGCCTTGCGTCGCTCCATGGTGCGGATGCACAGGGACGGCATGAGCCTGCGCCAGATCTCAAGTCATCACGCCTTGCCCGAACAATGGGTGCAGCTCTTCGTCGAGGCCCCCCCGGGCGCAAGTCGCCATTAGAGTCGTCGTGTCAGATCAGGGCTCCAAAATACGAGATACGTCACGCTTCGGCCGGGTGTTCCGATTCGTGACGCACTACTGGCTCCTGTCGCCAATTCTGTTCAGCTCGCTTGTGGTCGCGCGCATCGCCTCGACGCTTGTCGACGTCACTGTGCCCATCGCATCGGGTCGCCTTGTGGATGCAGTCGCCTCTGGCTCGCGCGATGACCCTGCGCCGGCGCTGTGGGCGCTGGCTCTGCTGATCGGGCTCGCCGCAACTTTTCAGATTTCGCGGCAGCTCGTGACCTTTCTGCTCAACCGCATGAGCGCGCGGGCCATCACCGCCATCGGCCGCGACGCTTTCGCCAAGGTGCAGCGTTTTTCGTCTGACTGGCACGCCAATAGTTTCGCGGGCGCCACCGTGCGCAAGATCACGCGCGGCATGAACTCCTTCGACACATTCACCGATACGCTCGCCTTCAACCTCGCGCCGGCGTTGATCGTGGTGATTGGCGTCACCGTCACATTTATTTTGCGTTGGCCTTTGCTGGGCGCTCTCGTGGGCGTCTGCATCTTTTGTTTCATCAGCGCCAGCGTCGCGCTGTCGATTCTTTGGGTCAGCCCAGCCAACCGCGCCGCTCGCGAAATGGACTCACGGCTGAGCGGCACGCTGGCGGATTCGGTGAGCGGCAATCCAACTGTAAAGAGCTTCGCCGCCGAAGGGCGTGAGGACGAGCTCTTCGCCAGCGTAGCCGCGAAGTGGGCGGGCCGCTCGATCGTCGCTTGGGATCGCGGCGCCTGGACGGGGCTCGCGCAGGCGTTGATGCTGATCGTCCTGCAAGCTGTGATGCTGACGACCGGCATCTATTTGTGGCGGGAGGGGCGCGCCAGCCCCGGCGACATCGCCAGCCTCATCGCGACCCAATTCCTCATCACCGGCTATTTGCGCGACATCGCCCAGAACGTCCGCCAGATCCAGCGCACCATCAACGATATGGACGATGTGCTCGATTTCCGCGACGCCGATTTCGACGTGGCTGACAAGTCGGGCGCGACTCGCCTTAACGTGGACCGCGGCGCCATCGCCTTTGAGGACGTCACCTTCCGCTACAAGGGCGCGCGCGGGCCGGTGCTGGAAAGGTTCTCCCTCGATATTCCCGCTGGGCAGCGCGTGGGGCTTGTTGGCCATTCGGGCTCGGGCAAATCCACTTTCGTGAAGCTGATTCAGCGGCTCTATGATCTCGAAAGCGGCCGCATCACCATCGACGGGCAGGACATATCCGCCGTTACGCAGGCGTCCTTGCGCGGGGCGGTGGGGCTCGTGCCGCAGGATCCGATCTTGTTCCACAGGTCCTTGGCGGAAAACATCGCCTTTGGCCGTCCCGGCGCAAGCATGGAAGAGATCCGCGAGGCGGCGCGGCTCGCCCATGCGGCGGAGTTCATTGAGGGGCTGGGCAAGGGCTATGACACGCTGGTCGGCGAGCGGGGCATCAAGCTGTCTGGCGGCGAGCGCCAGCGGGTGGCCATCGCCCGCGCCATTCTGGCCAATACCCCCGTGCTTGTGCTGGACGAGGCGACCTCCAGCCTCGACAGCATCTCCGAGCAGTTCATCCGGCAGGCCATCGAGCGGCTATCGGCGGGGCGCACCACCATCGTCGTCGCCCACAGGCTCTCCACCATCCAGAGGCTCGACCGCATCCTTGTCTTCGACCACGGCAAGGTCGTGGAGGACGGGACCCATGCCGAGCTGCTCGCCCGCCCCGACGGAACCTACCGGCGCTTGCTTGAGGTGCAGCTGGGTGCTGGAGAGATTGTGGACGCTGCGCAGTAGGGCCAGCAATCCCTTGTGCGTCCGCCCGCGCCGCCGTAAATGGGGCGGATTAGCAGGATGAAGGATCAGGCCATGACTCAGGATGAAGTGCTCGACGAATTCCGTGCGGCGGGCGCCTTGCTCACGGGGCATTTCATTTTGACCTCGGGTCGGCGCAGCGCGACCTTCCTCCAGAAGATGTTCGTCTTTCAGGATCCGGCCCGTACAGAGCGGCTTTGCAAGGCGCTGGCCGCCAAGCTTAAGGAGGCCTTCGGCCGCATCGACGTCGTGGTTTCGCCGGCGGTTGGAGGCATCGTCCCCGGCTATGAGACGGCCCGGCAACTCGGCGCCCGCGCCATTTTCGTCGAGCGCGAAGCGGGCAAGTTCGCCCTGCGTCGTGGTTTCGAAATCGGCCCGGAGGATCGCGTGCTCGTGATCGAGGACATCATCACCACCGGCCTGTCGCTGCGCGAGACCGTTGACGCCCTGCGCGAACACCCCGGCCACATCATCGGCGCCGCCTGCCTGATCGACCGTTCCGGCGGCAAGGCTGACCTTGGCGGCGTGCCCCGCGTGGCGCTGGCCTCGCTGGTGATCCCGGACTATGCGGCGGACGACCTGCCGCCTGAACTGGCAGCCCTCCCGGCCGTGAAGCCCGGAAGCCGGGGTCTGGCGTCGTGAGCGCCTCGGCGCCTTCCCGGTTGCGGCTTGGCGTCAATATCGACCATGTCGCGACAGTGCGTAACGCCCGTGGCGGGGCCTTGCCTGACCCCGTTCGCGCGGCTCTGCTCGCGATCGAAGCTGGGGCCGATGGCATCACCGCCCATCTGCGCGAGGACCGTCGCCATATTCGCGACGAGGACATGGCGCGTCTGCGTCGCGAGATCAGCAAGCCGCTGAATTTCGAAATGGCGGCGACCGACGAAATGGTCGGCATCGCCCTGCATACGCGCCCCCATGCCTGCTGCCTCGTGCCGGAGAAGCGCAGCGAGCGCACCACGGAAGGCGGGCTCGACGTGCTGGGCGGCCATGATCGGCTCAAGATCATCACCGCCGAGCTGCATCGGGCCGGCATCCGGGTCTCGCTCTTCATCGAACCCGCGCTCGACGCCTTGGACGCCGCCAAGTCGATTGGTGCGCCGATTGTAGAGCTGCACACGGGCGCCTGGTGCGACGCCATCGCCCACGGGGAGGCGGACAAGGCCAATCGCGAATTCGGCCGCATCCGCGTCGCCGCCGCGCGGGCGCATCAGCTCGGGATCGAATGTCACGCGGGCCATGGGCTCGATTATGACACCGCGCGCAAGATCGCGTCGCTGCCGCAGGTTGTTGAGCTGAACATCGGTCATTTCCTGATGGGCGAGGCGATCTTCGTGGGGCTGCCTGAAACCATACGCCGTATGCGTCAGGCCATGGATGAGGGGCGCGGGCTCGCACGATGATCGTCGGGATCGGGTCTGATCTGTGCAACATTTCCCGCGTCGAAGAGACGCTGGCCCGCTATGGCGACCGTTTCATCCAGCGTTGCTTCACCCCGCTCGAGCAGCGCAAGTCTGAAGGGCGGGCGCAGCGCTCGGCTTCCTACGCCAAGCGTTTCGCGGCCAAGGAGGCCTGCGCCAAGGCGCTTGGGACGGGACTCAGCCACGGCGTCTTCTGGCGGGACATGGGCGTGGTGAACTTGCCCTCGGGCAAGCCTACGATAAAGCTGACCGGCGGCGCCGCCGAGCGTTTGGCCAAACTCATCCCAGCGGGGCATGAGGCCGTGATCCACCTCAGCATCACGGATGAGTTTCCCATGGCCATGGCCTATGTGATCATAGAGGCCTTGCCTTTGTAGCTGGTCGCCGTTTGCGCCTGCGGTGAGGCCCCTGTATATCCGCCATCGAGTGCGCGCGACTTTGAGGATCTTTGATGAACGAACCGGCAGGGCTGCAAGCCAACAAGAAAGCGGATGATGGCGGCTTGTGGGAGACCGTGAAGGTCATCGTTCAGGCTTTGCTGATCGCGCTGGTGGTTCGCACCTTTCT
>CANBVC010000073.1 GCA_947372795.1 Beijerinckiaceae bacterium | reverse complement strand
CTGAAGGACAGGCCGCAAGCGCGGGCGCTCATGGCGGTGGCGGCAGCGCCGCTGGCGGTTGGGCGCCCTATCATGGCGCCGCCGGATGTGCCGGCCGCCAGGATCAAGGCGCTCCGCGATGGGCTGGCGGCGACGCTCCGCGATCCCTCCTATCTTGCCGAATGCGAGCGGCAGAATCTCGAATGCAACGACCCGACCTCGGGCGAGGAGCTGCGAAAGATCATCGTCGACGCCTATGCGTCGCCGCCCGAACTGGTGCGGAAGATCCGGGAGTTGAACGAGGGTAACTAGGTCCAGCCCGACGGGCGCCGTGTTGGGGGCGATTGGCGAAGCCCCAAAACCGCGCTACACTTGTGTAGAAGCTAGATTAGAGATGGACGGTGAGGCCATGCACATCATTGATTCCCATTTTCACTGGTGGCCGCGATCTGTCCTCAACAAGATGTGCGAGCGGACTGGTTTTCCGTTTTCCAAGCCGAACGACCGTGGTGGCTATACCTCGACATTGCGCGACGACATCGACTGCGTGCTGAACGGCGGCGCTGAATGGTACGATCTCGACGCTCAGTTCCAATATATGGACACGCTGGGCCATCAGGTTGACGCCGTCGGCTCCATTGGCCCCTTTTCAGTATTCTTCTCCGCCTTGCCCAAGGAAGAAGGGCGTGATCTCGCGATCCTCTGGAATGAAGAAATGTCAGCCGCCCAGCGCAAGCATCCGGGCCGCTTCTTCGCCAGCGCCGCGATTCCCTTCCAGGATGAGAAGATCGCGATGGATGTGCTGGAGGACGCGGTTGGGCGGCTGAACCTCATCGGCGTCAATCTGCCCGGCTCTATCGGCGCCGATCCGCGTATTGATGCGGAGCGGTTGCAGCCCTTCTATGCGCGCTGTGCGGAATTGAACCTGCCGGTCTTCATCCATCCCACCGACGCCATGTTCAACAATATGCTCAATGGCTATGGCGGCGCGCTGCACGCTTCCCTTGGCCGCGTGGTCGAGGTGAGCGTGGCGGCGATGAGGCTGGTTTTGTCAGGCACACTGGAGCGCCACCCCGACCTCAAGATCGTCATGTCGCACACGGGCGGCGCCTTGCCCTATCAATCCGGCCGTATGGACAAGAACACCAAGGGCGCGAAATTGCCGAAGCCGGCAAGTCACTATCTGCGCAACATGTTCACCGACACAGTCTCGCCACATGCCGCAGGCATCCGCTTCGCCATCGACTACTACGGCATAGATAACGTCATGTACGGCACCGATTACCCCTGCTGGGAACCCGCCGAATGCCTCGCACTGCTGTCTGAAATCGACCTTACCGATGAGCAGAGACAGAAGTTGTTTTATGACAACGCAGTGCGCATCCTAAATCTGCCGGTCAGGCGTCAGCCTGTCGCTGTCGCTGCTGAATAGGGACTGGCGAGGGATCTGGATTGCGCTGGCGCGTAGCGAACCATATCGCTGATGTGATAAACATCGCTGATCAAAACACGGTTGGCGCGGTCTCAGCATCAATCTGGTACTTGATCAGTTTGGGGTAGTGGACGGCTTTAAGCTTCACATAGGCCACCCAAACGAGCTGATGTTATGGGTCATTTGCTAACTTTTGCCCCCAGTCGACCATGACAGATTAGTTGAATTGTTGTAAAATAATCCGAGATTGGAAATGGTGACAATGAAAACTGCGCTGATCACTGGTGTTACAGGCCAAGATGGGTCCTATCTGGCTAGGTTTCTGCTGGATAAAGGCTATCGCGTTTTCGGCATCAAGCGCCGGTCCTCCAGCCTGAATACGCAGCGCGTGGATGATATTTATGAAGACATTCATGTCAAAAACGCGCGTTTCAGTCTTGTCTATGGCGACATGACGGACGCCACTAATCTTATTCGCGTGGTGCAGGAGACGCAGCCGGATGAGATCTACAATCTGGCCGCGCAGAGCCATGTTCACGTGAGTTTCGAAACGCCTGAATATACGGCTAACGCCGATGCGCTGGGCACGCTTCGCCTTCTTGAGGCGATTAGAATTTTGAAGCTTGATAAGAAAACTCGTTTTTATCAGGCCTCCACCTCCGAGCTTTATGGGAAGGTGCAGGAAGTCCCCCAGAGCGAGACGACCCCTTTCTATCCGCGCAGCCCCTATGCTGCGGCGAAGCTCTACGCTTATTGGATCGTGGTGAACTACCGCGAGGCATATGGGATGCACGCTTCCAATGGCATTCTGTTCAATCATGAGAGCCCGGTGCGGGGCGAAACCTTCGTCACGCGCAAGATCACCCGGGCCGTGGCCGCTATCCACCATGGTTTGGAGAGTCAGATTTGGCTTGGCAATTTGGATGCGAAGCGCGACTGGGGCCATGCTCGGGACTATGTGGATGGCATGTGGCGCATGCTGCAGCAGGACGTGCCGGACGATTTTGTTCTTGCGACAGGTCGCGCCCATTCGGTTCGTGAATTCACCGAGATGGCGTTCCGCGAGATCGACATCCAGATCCGCTGGGAAGGCGAGGGCGTCGCTGAGCGTGGGCTCTGCGCCAACACGGGCCGTGTTCTGGTTGAGGTCGATCCCCGGTATTTCAGGCCTACAGAAGTCGATTTGCTTCTGGGCGATCCCCGAAAGGCGCTGGAACGTCTTGGCTGGGCGCCAAGTGTTTCCCTCGAAGATCTGGTGCGCGAAATGGTGCGCCATGACCTAGGCCTCATGCAGCCCAAGTAGGGCATCGCTTAGAAAGATGACGCGGCTCGCCCCAATCCGTTCGGGGTTGGCGCGCTAAGTGTGGTTCTGCAAAAACCACTGATAGGTGTTGGTGAGCCCTTCCTCCAAAGATATGGCAGGCGACCAGCCGCGTTCGCGGAGCCGGTGAGAGTCCATTAGCTTGCGGGGCGTGCCGTCAGGCTTCGTCGCATCAAAGGTCAGCCTTCCCTCAAATCCGACGATTTTGCAGATGGTCTCTGCAAGCTCGCGAATGCTGATGTCGCTGCCCCCGCCGCAGTTGATGTGCTCGTCTTCGTCGTAATTATCGAGGCAAAAGACAACAGCTCGAGCAAGATCATCCACGTGTAGGAATTCACGCAAAGGCGTTCCTGTTCCCCAAACAGCCAAATCTCCCGCGCCGGCGCATTTCGCCTCATGCACCTTTCGCATAAGCGCTGGGATCACATGGCTGCTCATAAGATCGAAGTTGTCGTTGGGGCCATACAGGTTGCACGGCATAATCGAAATGAAGCGTCGTTGATATTGCCGCCTATAGGCTTGGCACAGCTTGATTCCCGCGATCTTGGCGATTGCGTACCACTCATTCGTCGGCTCGAGCGGTCCGGTTAGAAGAGAGGTTTCGGAAATCGGCTGGGGCGCGAATTTCGGATAGATGCAGGACGAGCCTAAAAACACGAGTCGATCCACGCCTGCCTCGTGAGAGCCGTGGATAAGGTTCATCTCGATGGCGAGATTGTCATAGAGGAAATGCGCTGGCTCGACGGAATTGGCATGGATGCCGCCCACTTTGGCGGCTGCCACGATCACCGCATCCGGCTCATGCATCTTTAGCCAGGCATGTGTGCTCGACTGATCACGTAGGTCCAGCTCTTGGCGAGAGGATGTCAGGACGTCCTCGCCCAGCGAGGTTAGGTGACGCACAATGGCTGAGCCAACCATACCGCGATGGCCCGCCACGTAGATCTTGCGCTTGGGCATATGCAGAGTTCCCTTGGCTTTTCTTGCGCTGGCAAAGATGAGTGCGCGCCATGGCGTGATAGTGAAGACGCTCCTGTGCCCGAGGTCGAGCCTGAATTCAAGCCCTGCCCCGGTTCGCTGGCCGCTGCGAATATCGCTGCTGACGAAACTCTTAAGCTAGAACTAAGCAATAAATGACTGCCCAGCATGGGTTGAAAAATCGCTTGGCCTTGGTTCCTTCGCCCTGCATAAGGGATCAAACGAATCCAAGGAGGAAGCTATGACCCAGAAGCTCCCGGGACTTGAGTCCCTGCCGCAGGAGAATGTTCTCGTAAGAATTGAGGAGGGCATCGCCTGGGTGACGCTCAATCGTCCCTCCAAGCGTAACGCCTTCAACCCGGCCATCGTTTTCGAGATGGTTCAGGTGATGGACGTGCTTGAAATGGAGGAGAGCGCGCGCTGTGTGGTCATCACCGGCGCCGGAGACGCCTTCTCCGCTGGCCAAGATCTCAAGGAATATTTCCGCGAAATGGACGCAGGCCCGCCCATCCTGCGTGAGCGCCTCTACCGCGCCAACGCAGCTTGGCAGTGGCGCCGCATGATGCATTACCCCAAGCCGACCATCGCCATGGTCAATGGCTGGTGTTTCGGCGGCGCATTTCAGGTGTTGCTCGCTTGCGATCTCGCCGTGGCCGACGAGGAAGCCACCTTCGGCCTGTCGGAAATCAACTGGGGCATCATCCCCGCCGGCATCGTCACGAAGTCGATCGCCATGGCGCTGTCGCAGCGCAAGGCGCTCTACTACATCCTGACTGGCGAGACCTTTAACGGTCGCACGGCTGAGGACATCGGCATCGTGAATTTCGCCGTGCCAAAGGATCAGCTTGTGGCGAAGACTACGGCCATTGCGAAAAAGCTGATCGAAAAGAATCCCAACGTGCTGCGCGCCTGCAAGACGGCCTATCACTACACCCGCGAAATGTCGTGGGATGCGGCGGCAGAATATCTCGCGGCGAAGTCGGACCAGTCGAAATATATGGATCCTGAAAGCGGCGCCACCAAGGGCATGACGCAGTTCCTTGATGAGAAGTCCTATCGTCCGGGCCTTGGCGCCTATCGTCGGGATTGATCCATGCAAGACCAGCGTTCCCCGCTTGAGCGGCTTTTGCGGCCACGGTCCATCGCCGTGGTCGGCGCCTCTCCCGAGCCCTTGTCCGTAGGCAACAACGTACTGATGAATATGCGGCGCTTCGGCTATGCGGGCGCGCTGCATTTCGTCAGCCGCAGTAGATCCGAGATCGATGGAACGCCCTGCGTGCCATCTATCGACGACTTGCCGATGGGGGTGGATGCGCTGGTGTTGATAGTGCCTGCGCAGGCTGTGCAGGAATCCATCGAAGCCTGCGTGCGCAGGGGCGTTGGCGGCGTGGTGGTCTTCGCCTCCGGCTTCAGCGAGCAGGATGAGGCGGGCGCTGCGGCGCAGGCCGGTTTCGCTCGTACCGCGCGCGAAGGCGACATGGTCGTGCTCGGCCCCAATTGCATCGGCTGCGTCAATTATGCCGACGGCGTGCCGCTCACTTTCGAGCCTGTGGAGCCTCATCCGACGAAGGGCCCCGGCGTTTGCGTCATCGCGCAAAGCGGCGCCATGCAGGGCAATATTCGTTACGCCTTGATGGGGCGCGGCGTGCCGGTGGCTCAGTCGATATCGACCGGCAATGAAGCCGTGCTGAGCGCGGAGGATTATCTCGATCTGCTGATCGACGACCCATCCATCAGCGCCTTCTCGCTCTTTGTCGAGCAGATCCGCAATCCCCAGCGTTTCCTTCAACTCGCGACCCGCGCCCGAGCCGCCGCAAAGCCGATCGTGTTGCTGCATCCGGGCCAGAGCATGCGCGCGCGCGAAGCCGCGAAGTCGCACACGGGGGCGCTTGCTGGCGATCACGCCATCATGCGCGCTTGCGTTGAGCGCGAGGGCGTCATCGTGGTCGGTGGACTCGATGAGCTTTTCGATGTGACGACCCTCGTCACGCGTTATCCAAAGCCTGTGACGGGCGGCGTCGGCGTGCTCAGCAATTCTGGCGCGCTGCGCGGTTTCTCGCTCGATTTCTGTGAGGAGATCGGGCTTGACCTGCCTGAGTTGTCGCAGAGCGCTCATGACGCCTTGCGCGCCGTGCTTCCCTCTTTCGCAGCCATCGACAATCCGCTCGATATCACGGCTGCCGGCATGCAGAAGCCAAGCCTCTTTGGCGATAGCGCAGCGGCGCTTCTTGATGACCCCCGCGTCGGCTTTTTGCTGGTGGCGGCCATGGGTGGCGGCAAGCCGCAGCAGCTCAATAAATGGTGGGCCATGCGCCCGGTGCTCGAGGCGACTTCGAAGCCTGTGGCTGTCGTCTATATGGGCGATGATTATCCGCTCGACCAGCAGTTCATGGAAGAGATGCGCGATAGCGGCATTCCCTTCTTCCGCTCGCCAGATCGCGCTTTGCGCGCGCTGGCGCGGCTTTCGGCCCATGGTCGCGCGCAACCACATGCGAGCGAAGCTCCGCAAACCCTCAAGCCGCTTGATCTCGATACATGCGGTACGGTGGCCGAGTGGCGCGGCAAGGCTGTTTTGAACGCGCTTGGCGTGCAGACCCCGCAAGGCGGGCTCGCGCGCAGCCTTGACGAGGCCCGCGCCATCGCGGCGCGCATCGGTTATCCCGTCGTCATCAAGGCGCAGGCTGATGCTTTGGCCCATAAGAGCGAGGCTGGCGGCGTCATTGTCGGCGTGGCCGATGATGAGGCGCTTGTTGAAGCTCACGGCAGGCTTCTCGCCAATGTGCGCGCCTATGATGGCGCCTTGCAGCTGGATGGCGTGCTGGTCGAATCTATGGCCCCGCGCGGCGGGCTTGAGATGATCGTCGGCGCGCGCCGCGATCCGCTCTGGGGCCCGGTGATGGTGGTGGGCCTTGGCGGCGTCTGGACCGAGGCATTGCATGATGCGGTCCTGTTGCCTGCGCAGGCGAGCAAGGGGGAGATCATCGCCAAGCTTGGCGAGCTGAAGGGCGCTGCTTTGTTGCGCGGTCTGCGCGGCTCGGCGCCGCGCGATGTTGAGGCGCTGGCCAATATCGCAGCTTCTATCGGCGCTTTGATGCAGGCGGATCCACGCATCGCCGAAATCGACGTGAATCCTGTGAATGTCTATGCGCAGGGCGAAGGCGCGCTGGCGCTCGACGCGCTCATCGTGATGAGTTGAGGCGGCGATGAACTTCGACTTTACCGAAGAACAGGAAATGCTGCGCGAGAGCGTGATCAAGCTGATGGCGCGCCATGCGCCTGCGGACGCCGTGCGTAAATGGGACGGTGATCGTAGCTTTCCCGAGGATCTTTATCAGGCGTGGGTCGAGGCGGGGCTTTTGCGCCTGCCGTTCCCAACCGAGGTTGGCGGCCTTGGCGGCGATGCGCTCGATCTTGCGCTCGTCATCTATGAGCTGTCGCGCGTCTCGACTGATCTCACCATGGCTTTTGCGGGAAGCGTCTTCTGTGGACTGAACGTACTGCGCAAGGGCACGGACGAGCAGCGCGCCTATTGGCTGCCGCGCCTTCTTGATGGACAGGTCAAATTCTCCATCGGCATTTCAGAGCCTGACGCTGGCTCTGACGTTGGCAATATCCGCACGATGGCCGTGCGCGAGGGTGATCGCTACATCGTCAACGGCCAGAAGCTCTGGACCACCGGCGCGGGGCTGAAGAACAGCGTTATCTGCGCCTATGTGAAGACCGATAAGAACGTCCACTACCGCAAGGGCGTCACGCATATCCTCATCGATAATGACGCGCCGGGCGTGGAGCTTCGCAAGCTTGGCATGCTGGGGCGGCGCACGGTCGGCACTTATGAGGTGTTCCTGCGCGATACGCCCGTCGACGCCTCGCGCGTCATCGGTGGCGAAGGCGGCGGCTGGGATTGCCTGATGGGCGGGCTGCAATACGAGCGCGCTGTCTCGGCTGCCGGCAATTGCGGCGGCGCGCAGGCTGTGCTCGATCTTGCAATTAAATATGCGGGCGAGCGCGTCCAGTTCGGCCAGCCCATCGGCTCGTTTCAGGCCATTGGCCATATGCTCGCCGATATGCAGAGCGAGCTGGAGGCTGGAAAGCTTTTGATGTGGCGCGCCGCATGGCTCGCTGCGCAAGAGCGCGAGGCCCTGCGCGAGATCACGCAGGCTAAGCTCTTCACCTCGGAAATGTACGCGAAGCTCGCCAATATGGGCGTGCAGATCATGGGCGGCTATGGGTTGAACGAAGAGTTCGACATGCAGCGCTATTTCCGTGACTCGCGCTCGTCCACTATCGCGGCGGGCACTTCGCAGACGCAGCGCAACCTCCTCGCCAATCTCATGGGCATGAAGGCGCGCTAAACTCAGGTGCAGGCGAAGCCGCCTGCGCCCGACATTGTGTCCAGCGTGGTCTTCAGGTCGCGCATGAGCAATGCGCGTTCCTGCGGCTCCAATAGCGCGCTATCGAGCGTTGCAAGCCATTCGCCAAAGTCTCTGGAGATTGCGATGCCCTGCGCCACGAAGGTGGCGAGCGGCGCCTTGTCGCTGCTGCGGTATTTGTCTTCGAGATAGGTCAGGAGATCCAGCGCCACGGCCGCGCGATCGATCGGAACGTGAAATCCGCCCGCACAGATGCAGCCGCCAAGCGCTGCGGAAAAAAGGTCAACGCTCGCCCATTGGCGCGCCAACGCGGCGCCAGACAGTGGCTCTTCGCCCGACGCCTGCACTGGGGTTTTTAGCCCCCGCTGTTTCCTTGACGCACTCAGTTTCATCGGGCAAGACTTGCGCGGTTTTGTGCAAAAGCGCAATACATGCGTGCAATGTTCGCCGTGCGGACCGTGCGTTCAATCCCATTATTTGGCGATGACGTGAATGACCAAAAAACCGAAAACCGCCGAACGCCCCGTAGCGCGTAAATCCGTTCGTCAATCGCTCAGGCTTGCTTCCGATATCGGCGGCACATTTACGGATGTTGCGGCATTTGATGTTCGCTCGCGCAAATTGTTGCTTGGTAAGACGCTGTCGACGCCCGCTCACCTCGTGGAAGGTATCAACACCGGCGTCGCGCAGGCTGGCGCTGATGTGGGCGACGCCTCGCTCTTCATGCACGGCTCCACCATCGCCATCAACACCATGCTGGAGCGCACTGGCGCCCGCACCGCGCTGATCACGACGGAAGGTTTCCGCGACGTCTATGAGATCGGCCGCATCAACCGACCGGACGCCTATAACCTTTATTTCCGCAAGCACGATCCCCTCGTGCGCCGCTCCATGCGCTTTGAAGTGCGCGAGCGCATGACAGCCGAGGGCGATGTTCATGTGGCGCTGGATGAAGGTGGCGTGCGCGATGTCTGCGCAAAGTTGCGCGGGCTCGACGTCGAAGCCGTCGCGATCATGTTCCTCCATTCCTACCGCAATCCCGCTCATGAGCGGCGTGTGAAGGAAATCGTCGCCGAAGAGCTGCCGGGCGTCTTTGTCAGCGCCTCGCATGAATTGTCGCAGGAATATCGCGAATTCGAGCGCTGCTCGACCGTCGTCGCCAACGCCTTCGTGGGTCCGCGGGTGCGAGATTATATCAGCGAGATCGACGATCATCTCGCCAGAGAAAAGTTCGACGGCGCTTTCATGCTCGTGCAGTCGAACGGCGGCCTTTATGAATCCGCGCAGGCCAAGGAACAGTGCATTCGCATGCTTGAGTCCGGCCCCGCCGCCGGCGTCATCGGCGCGCAGGCGCTTTGCTCCGCCATGGGCCAGCACGAGGCCATCGCCTTTGACATGGGCGGCACGACCGCCAAGGCTGGCGTAATCTACAAAGGTCAGGCGCTCACCAACAGCGTGGCGCTCGTGGGCGGTTATGATCGTGCGCTGCCTGTGCAGACATCGATGATCGATATCTTTGAAGTGGGCACCGGCGGCGGCAGCATCGCCTGGCTTGACGAAGGCCTTGCCCTGCATGTGGGCCCGCGCAGCGCTGGCGCTGAACCCGGCCCTGCCTGTTATGGTCGCGGCGGGGAGCAACCCACCGTCACCGACGCCAATCTCGTGCTCGGGCGCCTAGCCGCGAACCGTTTCCTCGGCGGCTCCATGAAGCTTGATGTTGAAGCGGCGCGCGCCGCCATTTCGAAGAAAATCGCCGAGCCGCTTGGTCTTGATGTGATCGAGGCGGCGAAGGGCATCCTGCGCATCGCCGCCACCGCAATGTCATGGGCCGTGAAGACGGTGACGACGGAGCGCGGGCTCGACGCCGCATCTTTCCCTCTCATCGCCTATGGCGGGGCGGGGCCTCTTCATGCTGCAGCCATTGCGCGCGAGATTGGCATGGGCCGCGTGATCGTTCCGCGCGCGCCGGGGCATTTCTGCGCGTTTGGGATGCTGTTTTCGGATCTTCGTTACGACTACGTGCGCACTTGGCCCTCCCGCCTCGCCACGCTTTCCTTTGAAGATATGGATACGGTTTACGCCGATCTCATCGGGCAGGGGCGTGCGGCGCTGGAGCGTGGCGGCGCAGGCGATCTGAAGGTCCAAACCGTGCTCTGGGCGGATATGCGCTATGTCGGGCAGGAGCATGCCGTGACCATCGAATTGCCGCCCGCCCTGTTGCGCAAGCAGGATCGTCAGGGCGTCAAGCAGCGTTTCGACGCCGAGCATCAGTTGCGCTACGGCACCTGTGCGCCAAAGGAGGCCGCCGAGATCGTCAGCCTTCGCGTCACCGTGAGCGGCGTGATGAAAAAGCCTCCGCTCGAAGAGATCACGCGCGGCACACGTAATCCCCCTGCTGCCGCCAGCGCTGGTCAGCGCCTCGTGCATTTCGATGGCCGCAAGAGCGCGATTCGCACGCCTGTCTTCGCGCGCGATGGGCTGCGGGCTGGCAACAAGATCATGGGGCCAGCGCTCGTTGAGGAACACGCCTCCACCACGGTCGTCTGGCCGGGTGATCTCCTCAGCGTCGACAAATTCGGCAATCTCGTCATTCAAATTGGTAATTCTGGAGGGAGCCGCTGATGTCCTCGCGCAAATCTGCCGCCACCAGCGCCTCCGCCAAAAAGGTCGTCAAGAAGCCCGCGAAGAAGGCGGCGCCGAAGACGTCTGCGCAGACGCGTCGCTTCGCCGCCTCCGATCCGGTCCTGACCGAAATCATCCGCAACGGCGTTCTGGCCGTGACGGAGGAGATGAAGTCAAACCTGATGCGCACCGCCTATAATATGATCATCTATGAGGCGCTGGATTTCACGGTCGGGCTGTTCACCGCCGAAGGCGATACGATTTCGATCGGCCTCGGCTTGCCCATGTTCATTCGTGGCATGTCTGAAACCGTGCGCGCGAAGATCGCGCATTTTGGCCGCGACAATATCAAGCCCGGCGATATTCTCGTCACCAACGACGCCTATCTCACTGGCAGCCATCTCAACCATTTCACCTTTAGCCAGCCGATCTTCTTTGAAGGGGAGCTCTGCGCTTTCGCCTGCTGCATGGCCCATTGGCCTGATGTTGGCGGCACGCTTGGTGGCGTAACAACGGATATTTATTCCGAAGGCATCCAGATCCCCATCGTGAAATATCAGCGCGAGGGCGTGGTGAACGATGATCTCGTCGATATCATCCGCATGAATGTGCGAGACCCCGATCGCGCCATGGGCGATCTGCGCGCGCAGATCACCGCCGTCACCACGGGCGAGCGTCGCTTTGGTGAATTGCTGGCGCGCTATGGCCGCGTCGAGACGCTGTCGGCCATCCGCCACATCATGCAGCAGTCCGAGCGCGCGGCCAGAGCGCGCACCCGCGACATTCCCGATGGCGTCTATGAAGCCACATCCTTCATGGATGACGATGGCGTCGATATCGGCAAGCGCGTTCCCATCAAGGTGAAGGTCATCGTTTCCGGCGAGGATATGACCATTGACCTGTCTGAAGTGGCGCGGCAGGTGCGCGGCTTTTACAACTCCGGCGAAACGACTGGCTACGCTTGCGCGCAGGTCGCCTATAAATGCGTGACCTCGCCGACGGATTATCCCATCAACGAGGGCAGCTTCCGTTCACTGAAGGTTGTGCTGGCGCCGGGCACTATCATCAGCGCCGTCAAGCCCGCCGCCATGCGCTGGTGGATGACTTTCCCGATGACCATCGTGGACACAATCTTCAAGGCGCTTGAATCAGCGATCCCCGACCGCGTCATCGCGGGCCATCACGCTGATCTCCTGAGCGTGCGCGTGCATGGAATCGCGCCAAGAACCGGCGCTTTTTTCATGGGAAGTTTTGGGCCGCTGGGCGGTGGTTGGGGCGCCAAGATGACCGAGGACGGCATGAGCGCCACGGTCTGTCTGAACGATGGCGATACGCATAATAGTCCGGTGGAATCAGTGGAATCGAAATATCCCCTGTTCATCGAACGTCTCGCCCTGCGCGATGGCTCTGGCGGCGCGGGCAAGTTTCGCGGCGGCCTTGGCATTGAGCGCAAGGTCGTGGCGCGTGTGCCCATGACGTTGAATGCGCAGGTCGACCGTATGCATTGCGCGCCATGGGGCCTTGCGGGTGGTCTTGATGGCTTTGGCAACGAGGTCACGGTTGAGCTTGATACCGGCGAGGTGCGCGATGCGCCCAACGCCAAGGTCTTCATGCAGCGCCTCGCGTCGAAGGAAGGTTTTTACGCGCGTTCTGGCGGGGGCGGGGGCTTTGGTTCGCCGCTCGAACGCGACCCAACCCGCGTCGCATTCGATGTCAGGGAAGGTTATGTCAGCGT
>CANBVC010000072.1 GCA_947372795.1 Beijerinckiaceae bacterium | reverse complement strand
CAGGCGCTTGATGTGGTTGGCGGCCAGCTCGATGGCTCCATCCCTCCTGGCCTCACCGGCGCGCAACTCGTCGTCGCCTATGAGCCAGTCTGGGCCATCGGCACAGGCCTGACCCCGACCGCCGACGATGTGGCGGACGTGCATGCCTTCATTCGTGAGCGGCTTGGCGAGCTGCTGGGAGCTGACGGGGCAGGGGTGCGCATCCTCTATGGCGGCTCGGTGAAGCCCTCGAACGCTGTGGAGCTGATGGGCGTTGCCAATGTGGACGGGGCGCTGGTCGGTGGGGCGAGCCTCAAGGCCGTGGATTTCATGGGTATCGCCGCGGCCTATCGCTGAACCGCCTGGTAGCCATGGCGTCTTGCATCGTGTAAGAGCCCTCTTTAGATCTTCGGGCGCGAGCCTTCCCCCTTTCTGGGTCGAGATATGCAAACGATACTCATCACCTTTCATCTCATCATCGTGGTCGCGCTCGTGGGCGTGGTTCTGTTGCAGCGTTCCGAGGGCGGCGCCCTCGGCATTGGCGGTGGTGGCGGCTTAATGACCGGCCGCGGTCAGGCCAACGCCCTGACGCGGGCCACCGCAATCCTCGGCACGCTCTTCTTCATCACGAGCCTCGCCCTGACAGTCATGGCCAACATCGGTCGCGCGCCCAAGTCGATCTTCGATGGCGTCGCCCCTGCCGGCCAGAGCGCTCCTGCGGGCAATGTGCTTGATCAGCTCAAGCAGATCGAGCAGCAGGCCCCGGCGGCTCCGTCCGCGCCCGAGCCTCCGCGCCAGTAAGATCTGCAAGTCATTCAGGGGCCGGCTTGTCCGGCCCCTTTCGTTTGGGCGCTTTCGGCACAATCATGTGGACGATCGTCCCTAGTGGCGGAATTCGCTCGCCGAATCGGTTCTTTAGGAATAGGTCTGTAACCCCATGGCGCGGTACATTTTCATCACCGGCGGCGTGGTCTCTTCGCTTGGCAAAGGCCTGGCGTCAGCGGCTCTCGGCGCCCTCTTGCAGGCGCGCGGATATACCGTCCGCCTTCGCAAGCTCGACCCCTATCTCAACGTCGATCCGGGCACCATGAGCCCGACCCAGCACGGCGAGGTCTTCGTGACCGACGACGGCGCTGAGACGGATCTGGACCTTGGCCATTACGAGCGCTTCACCGGCCGTCCTGCGACGAAGCAGGACAATATCACCACCGGGCGCATCTATCAGGAGATCATCGCCAAGGAGCGCCGGGGCGATTACCTCGGCGGCACCGTGCAGGTGATCCCGCATGTGACCAATCATATCAAGGAATTCGTGCTCGACGGCAACGATAGCGTCGACTTCGTGCTCGTCGAAATCGGCGGCACGGTGGGCGATATCGAGGGCCTGCCCTTCTTCGAGGCGATCCGCCAGCTGGGCAACGATCTGCCGCGCGGCCATGCCGTCTACGTCCACCTGACGCTGCTTCCCTATATCCCGACCGCTGGCGAGCTGAAGACCAAGCCGACCCAGCATTCGGTCAAGGAGCTACGCTCCATCGGCATCCAGCCGAACATCCTGCTGTGCCGCTCCGACCGCGAAATCCCCCGCGACGAGCGCCGCAAGCTCGCGCTCTTCTGCAACGTGCGCGAAGGCGCCGTCATCGAAGCCCGCGACGTCGGCTCGATCTATGACGTGCCGCGCGCCTATCATGAGGCCGGCCTCGACCGCGAAGTGCTTGCCGCCTTCGGCATTGAACCTGCCCCCAAGCCCGACATGAGCCGCTGGAACGCGGTCTGTGAGGCCGTCCACAACCCCGAAGGCGAAGTCACGATCGCGGTGGTGGGCAAATATACGGGTCTCAAGGACGCCTATAAGTCTCTCATCGAGGCGCTGAACCATGGCGGGCTCGCCAATCGGGTGCGCGTCAAGCTCGACTGGATCGAGAGTGAACTGTTCGAAGGCGGCGATCCTGCGCCCCATCTCGAACATGTCCATGGCATTATGGTGCCCGGCGGCTTCGGCCAGCGCGGCGCCGAGGGCAAGATTCTGGCGGCCCGGTTCGCCCGTGAACGCAAGGTGCCTTATTTCGGCATCTGCTTTGGCATGCAGATGGCGGTCATAGAGGCGGCCCGCTCATTGGCAGGCGTCAAGGACGCGAACTCCACTGAATTCGGCCCGACGAGCGAGCCGGTCGTCGGCCTCATGACCGAGTGGATGCGTGGCAACGAGCTTGAGACCAGGCGCGATGGCGGCAATCTCGGCGGCACCATGCGTCTGGGCGCCTATCGCGCGAAGTTGAAGCCGGACTCCCGGATCGCCGCGATCTACGGCGGCGAGGAGATCTCCGAACGCCACCGCCACCGCTATGAGGTGAATACGGCCTATCGCGACATGCTCGAAGCCAAAGGCCTGAGCTTCGCCGGAACCTCTCCTGACGGGTTGCTGCCCGAGACGGTGGAGCTGGCCGATCATCCCTGGTTCATCGGCGTGCAATATCACCCCGAGCTGAAGTCGCGCCCCTTTGAGCCTCATCCGCTCTTCGCCAGCTTCATCGCTGCGGCCAAGGCGCAGAGCCGGCTGGTTTGATTTGTGGCGGACTTCGCAAGCGCTCGTTTCGTTTGCGAGGTTTCGTCCGCAAGTCTCTGATTATAAATAGCTTTTACGGTAAATTTCAGATCGTTGATTAAGGTGTAGCGACGTCCGCCTGCTTCAGGCCTGCACCAACTTGGTCTGTTCCCTCTTTCCCTAATGTTCGTCGCTATTTGCGACCAACACGCCTCCCGTCGCCATTGTTCCTCCTTGACGGGGTAGGGGAGAGATACGCCTCATTAATCAAGCCAAGCTGGAGCCATTGCTTCGCTCTTGACGCTTAGGCGCAGTGGCGACAAGTATCTTGGCTTTAAGAAACCGCTTTCTCTGGGGGGAGACATCATGAATCGCACGCCGACCGATCCATTTCTGCCGCCGCAGCGCCTTCTGCTTGGCCCTGGTCCCTCTCCGGTCGCCCCCGAAGTGCTCGCTGCGATGGCCCAGCCCACAATCGGCCATCTCGACCCTGCCTTCATCGGCCTGATGGACGAGCTGAAGGCCATGACCCAGACGATCTTCAATACGAAGAATGAGGCGACCTTTACGATCGCCGGCCCCGGCAGCGTGGGCATGGACGCCTGCCTGCTCAACATGATCGAGCCCGGGGACAAGATTCTCATTGCTCGCAACGGCGTCTTCGGCATGCGCATGAGCGAGGTCGCATCGCGCGGCGGCGCGGTCGTCGTGCCGCTCGATTTCGAGTGGGGCACGCCCGTGGATCCTGCGGCTGTTGATGCGGCGCTCGCCAAGGACAAAGACATCAAGTTCCTCGCCTTCGTCCATGCTGAGACCTCGACCGGCGTTCTGTCAGACGGCGAGGCGCTCGGCGCTATCGCGGCCAAGCACAATGTCCTGACGATCATGGATTGCGTGACAAGCGCTGGCGGCGTGCCGATTGAAATGGACGCCTGGGGCATCGACGTCATCTATACGGGAACGCAGAAGTGCATTTCCTGCCCGCCCGGCCTTTCGCCCGTCTCGTTCAGCGCCCGGTCGATTGAGCATGTGAAGGCGCGCAAGACCAAGGTGCTCTCGTGGTTCCTCGACGTTACGCAGGTCATGGCTTATTGGGGCGGCGAGGGCGCGCGCGCCTATCATCACACCGCGCCGATCAACGCGCTCTATGGTCTGCATGAGGCTTTGCGCCGGCTGTTGCTGGAGGGGCTGGAGAACAGCTTCAAGCGCCATCGCGCCGCCCATCTCCACCTTGTCGCCGAACTGGAAAAGCGCGGCATGGAAATGCTGGTCGCGCCGGCCTCTCGCCTGCCGCCGCTCAATACGGTCAAGATCCCCGCTGGCGTGGATGATCCGAAGGTGCGGCGCACGCTGCTTCTCGATCACGGCATTGAGATGGGCGCTGGCCTTGGCCCGCTTGGCGGCAAGGTCTGGCGCATTGGTCTGATGGGCGAGGGCGCACGCACCGAGCATGTCGACCGGCTGCTTGGCGCGCTCGATGTGATCATGGCGAAAGAACCAGCCTGATCCCTTGCGCGATCCTTGAAAGATTTAACCCGCCGGCTGCAACCGGCGGGTTTTGTTTTGGTGGCGCGTTTAGCGCGTTACGGCGATGTCTTTGAATTCGACCGAGCCGGGAGCCAGCTTCAGCGCGCTCACGTCGTTGCGCGTCAGCTTTACGCCCTTTTCAAACCCGGCCATCTGCAGGATTTCGAGCGCTTCGTCGGGATCGGAGCTTTCGAACCAGTATTCTACGCCTGCCGGGATCAGGATGCCCTCGTGCTTGGCGAATTCGCCGATCACGACGTCGCCCGGCCCATAGAACTTCACCTTGCCCGCGAGCACGAACCAGAACCCGTCCATGCCGGTGTGGGAATGAAGGTTGTTCTCGCCGCCTTCCTGCACAATCTGGACGCGGCCGCGGATGATCGGCGTCTGGGCGAGCTGCACGATGCCTTTGCCCTTGCGCAGGTTGTCGGGCTTCTTGTAGCTGAAGGTCTGGTAGCCCTTGGTGGCGGCGCTGTTATCGTCCATCGTTTCCCTCACTTGATTGATGTTTTTTACGCCGTTGCTCCGGGCGCAGCGTTCGTTGAAGAGAATCCACCAAATCGAAGCCATAGTCAAAGGAGGAGGCCCCCAAGGCTAATTCGTCGGGCAGGCGTTCGCCGTCTGCTTGCCCTCGATCAGCTCCTCCACTCGCGCAAAGCTTTTGCACAGGGCGATGTCATCGAGCGGGGCGTTTCGATTTGAACCAGCGTCGACCTCGTTCTTTCGATCGAGCTCCGTCAGTCCACGGTGATCTTGTTCTCGACCACGATCTTGTTCCAACGTACGACTTCCCCTTGCACGAAAGCATCGAAGGCTTCCGGCGTGCCCGGCGTAACCACCAAACCCTCGGGTTCGAGGCGTCGCTGGAACTCCGCTTTCTGCACCACGCGATTGAGCGAGGCGTTGAGTTTCATCGCGATATCTTTGGGCGTGCCCGCAGGCGCATAAACGCCATACCAGCCATCCACCACGTAACCGGGCAGGCCCTGCTCGGCGATGGTGCTTACGCCGGGGACGGGTGACTTGCCCGCTGGGGCCGTGCTGGCCACTGCATGAAGCTGGCCCCCGTTGATGAGCCCGGTGGCGGCGGCTGAGGTCGGCCACATCATCTGTACCTGTCCGCTCAGCACATCTTGCAGCGCCTGCGCTACGCCGCGATAGGGCACATGAACGATTTCCACGCCGCCGAGATTCTTAAACAGTTCCCCAGCCAGGTGGGCGGAAGTGCCGATGCCCTGCGACGCATAGGTGAGCGAGCCCGGCTTCTCCTTGCTCGCCTTGATGATGTCCCCGACCGTCTTGAATTTCGACGTCGGCGAAGTCACGAGCACATTGTAGGAGCGGCCGATCATGCCAATGGGCTGAAAGGCCTTGGCCGTGTCATAGGGCATCTTGGGCTGCAGGCTCGGGTTAACCGCATGCGCGAATGAGGCAAGCACCAAAGTGTAACCATCGGCTGCGCTCCTGGCGACAAAATCCGTCCCCGTTAAAGTGCCACCCCCCGGCTTGTTCTCGATGACAACGGGTTGGCCGAGCTCCTCCGCGATGCCCTGACCAACGAGGCGGGCGACAAGATCGACGCCGCCGCCGGGCGGAAAGGGCACGACCAGCTTGATGACGCGATCAGGATATTCCGCCTGCGCGGGCAGGGTCCACAACAGCCCTCCGACGACCGCCGCGCCAAGCTTCACCAACCTCCGCATATTATTTCCCCCAAATCTTGTTCAGATTCGTGAGAGTAAATTGATCATGCGGTTCGTGCAAAGCGGGGGGAGGGGGGAGCGGTAGCACGCCCTTATCTGCCGCTGCCATCGCGGCTCTTTGGATCATCGCCACGGCCAGGCGCGCCGGTGTCGCGAGATCCCGGATCGACACCTGGGGTATTCATATTGGGCCCCGTGACACCCTGCGGATCCATCACCGGCTCACCAGGCTGTCTGATCGTTCCCGTCGGCGCCGGGTCACGCTGGATGATGGGCGCCTCTGATGGCGCCGGCGGGGCCGAGCTTTGGGCGATACTTGCGGTCGCGCTTGTGGCCAAAAATAAAAGCGAGGCTGCGATGGCTTTACTCATGTTCATTTCTCCTGCAGATGCCCCCGCAGCGGTGCGACCTATTTGCCCTTGACCGCTTCTCTCATTTTATCTTTGAGGCCGCCGACTGCGTTTTGGGCCTTGCCTTCTGCTTTGTCAGTGTACCCCTCTGACACCATTTTGGCGTCGCCAATGGCCTTCCCAACAGCCTCTTTGGCCGCACCCTTTACTTGCTTCGCTGATCCAGCGATCCGATCTCGGTCCGGCATGTGCGCTCCTGATTTTCATCCCCCAAGTTCGAACCAACATATGATGGTCAGAATGGTTCCCCCTTCATGCCGCTACGGAACCCCGGCTTGTCCCCGGGGGTTGACGGGCATCGGCTTCGGCGAAGGGCCGAGGCCCTGGCTTCTGGAGCGCCCATCCATGCGCAAGCTCACCCTCGCCCTCTGCGCCGCCTCCGCCCTAGTGGGCGCAAATATCGCAATCCATCCCGCCATGGCTGGGGTCGCGCCCGCAGGGGCCGTGCCCGCTGCGCCTGCCAATGGGGTGGAGGAGGCCCAGTATCGCTGGCATGGGCGCAGCTATTGCTTCTATCCTGACGGATGGCATGGCCCTGGCTGGTATCGGTGCGGCTGGAGTCATCGTCGTGGCATGGGCTGGGGCGGTCCCATGGGTTGGCGCGGCTGGGATGCGCCGCGCGGCGGCATGCATCGCGAAAGGCCCCGTGGGCGCGAGATGGATCGCGATATGGACCGGGGCAGGGACCGCGCCCCACAGCGTGGCATGGAGCGTGGCCCCGAGCGTGGCGCGGCCCCTGGCGGTGATCGAGGCGGCGCACCTGGGACTGAACGGCGCCCGACCACAGGGGGCTCGGAACGCGGCGCTGCTCCCAGCGGCGGTGAGCGTCGCACCAAACCTGACGTCGAGCGCCCCAGAGATGTACGGCCACCTGCGGGCGCTCCGGGGGCGCCCGGCGCCGGCGGCGCTCCCGCAGGCGGCGCCCCTGCGCCCGGACCCAACTGAGAGGGGGCTTTTGCCGCATCTATGATGCAAGATGAATCGCGAGGCGGCCGATAAGCCGCCTCTGAATGAGCCACCTTCGGGCAAAGTCGAAGGGGGGTAGATCACGTTGCGTAAGATCTTGATGGCTGAGGCGGATCAAATCCTACCGAGGACAAGCAAGATCAAAAGGATGATCACTATAAGCCCAAGTCCACCGCCACCATAGTAGCCGGTCCCATAAAACCGACCTCCACCTATTCCGCTGAAGCCGCCTAATAGAGCAATCACCAAGATGATTAGGATGATGGTTCCGATTGACACAGGTTGCATCCCCACGTTGCCTCAGCAGAAAAGGTCGGCCGACAACACACCAACATATGGTTGTGGGAATGGTTCCTCTTCGTCGCCCCCATCGACGGGTCCAAGCGGGGTTTTCGAACAAAACAGGTTTGGGCGCTAACGTCACCGGAGCTGCTCGGTGGTGCGCATCGGACCACCCACTGGTCCATGGTCAGCGCCCGTCGGGGTGGTCCCGTGGTACGGGGGCTGCGACTGCCGCCGCGCAATTGCTAAGCAATTGCCGGCGTATGCGCAGTGCGTAACTTGCCGAATGTGCAGTAACGAGGACCGCCCGCCGGAAATGAATTTACACCGGCGTGAATGGCGCATCAGATCGCGAAAACTTTTCACAGCTCTCGGTGTGTCACGAAGATTACAGGACGCCCCACTCACTCATCGGAATGTGGAGGGTGTTGTTGAGGTTCGTGAAATGTGCGGGATCCGTCGTCTCGACATATTGCGTGCCTGTTGGAGGTAGCCAGCTCCCGTTCACATCCCCGGACAGCACACCGACAAGATTATCTGTCGTGGTCCCAGTAACAGTTGCGCTTATATTATGATCCCAGCTGGCGTTAGTCCTGGACAATCCCGACAGGTCGCGTGTCTCATCAACGAACATCCACTGCGGCGTGAGGGCCGTCGACATATGGACCGCCATCTTGAGGACCGCTAAGGCGTCTGCACTGGTCACACGGCCATCACTATTCACATCCGCCGCCATGATCTGGAACGGCGAGACAGCCAGTTGAGTTGTTCCCGTTCCCGGGTTTGGATCAATACCCACTGCGATCTTGAGCGCAGCAAGCGCGTCGGCTGACGTGATGGCGTTGCTGATGTCGCTCGTTGATCTCGCAGCGGTCAGGGCATAAGAGCCCCGATCTATTGCGGACATCGTGTAAGCCCCGTCACCGCCTGTCGTGGAGTGGGCGAGGGTATAGCCATAGGGTGTTGCCGTGATCGTCCCTTGAGAACCGGACAAAGTGCTGCTGCCCAGCGACGAGCCAGCGTCGACCGCCAGATGCATCTGGGCTGCAGCACCAGTGTCGAAGGCCAGTGTTCCCAGCTTTATATCCCCTGTCGACAGCGCGGTTATGGAATACCCGCCGATGACGTATTCACCACCAGAAGGATTACCAAGCAGCGTCCAGTCGCTCGTCAGCGCAGATGTGAAAGTGGCGTTTGTGGCGCTCCCCAGACCAAGATTGATCTGAACGCTATCTACGCCCGTGGTGACGTGCGCATAGACGTCCACAGTCGCATGACCAGTCGTGTCCCATGTGATGTTCTTCAACTGCACCGGTGCGTTGGCGCCTTCAGGTGGCTGTGTGCCCCCGGTGGCGTTGACTGTCACACCGCTGAGCAGGGCGTGGTTACCAGTAGCATCAGGTTTCCAGAAGTAGTCGATGCCGTGGAGATTGGATTGCGACGTTGCTCCAGTATCGACTTTGAACTGCGATGAGAGAGTTGACGGGCCGACATTGCCAGCAGCATCGTTAGCCATCGCGACAACCATCTTGCCTGCTCCTTGCCCGATGTACGCGAGGTTATCAACCGACAGGGCGTAGGAGAAGGCGCCCGTGCTTGCATCCGCAGTTGCTGTGCCAAGGACCGTCGGAATCAATGTTCCAATTGTTGCGGAAACCGCAGTAGCAGCCGCCGTGGTGGCTGTTCCAGTGACCGTCGAGACCGCGTTGTAAGTTACCGCCGTACCGCCCACCGGCACAATTACACCTGGGGGGCCAGGGACAGCAATTACACCAGTACCAGTCGCTAAATATTTAATAGAGATTATCGAACCGGGCTCACCTGTTCCGACCACCAGATTGTCACCGCTCTGGGAACTGACGACGCTATCGCTCCCGCCAATGCTGGTGATGAAGGGAGCTATCGGCGCCACGGTATCGAGTATGAAGCTTGTTGCACTTGCCGTTGAGGCATTTCCCGCAGCATCGGTCGCCGTCGCTGAAACGCGGATCACCCCATCGCCTAAAGTGGTCAAATCGCCCGCTGTCAAAGTCACAGCTGTTGCTACGCCGGTTCCCGTGAGCGCCTTCGCCACGGTATGCGAGCCATTTGTGAGGGTCACCGAGACACTTGAAGCTGCTATAGCAGAAACAGTTAAGGCGCCGGAAGCAGCGGTCGCTTCAGCAGCTGTCGCTCCATCAGAAACGCCAATGCCCAGCGCAAGGAGCGGTGCAGGGGGGACGGGTAGTGAAGTGGAGAAATCCTTAAGCGATACAGCGTCAATGAAGGCACCCTTCGAGTCTTGTTCTTGAATTGGGTCAAAAACAGAACCATTCCAAGAACCTCCCTGAAAACCAAGCGACTTTATGCTTCCAAATGTCGATGAGATTTTCACGGAAGCGGACTGCCACCCTGCGACGCCATCTGAGCTATCTAAATCTGAAACAATTACTTCTAACTGCCCGTCTTTAAGATACCTCACCCTCCATACATTCGCACTTGCTGATTTCGTAAATACAACCGAGAGCGTGTCATTCAGGAAAACTGCGAAATCTGAAGTACCGAAGCCGCCAACGTGATCCATAAAATCAAACGTGAGCAAACAATTACCAACAGATTGGGAAGAAAGAACCTGCTTCACATATGCGTGGGAGCCACCATTCAGAGCAGAACCGTTTGGCTCTGGGTCACCTGTGGTTAGAAAGCCATCAAGCTCGCACACAACTCTCCCATCTAAGAAAGCAGGTTCTCCTGCCTCGGGTTTAACGAGCAGATCAAAATTACCCCGATTTCCGTTCTGGTCTAACCCAGTCGTCCAGCCGGGAATATTATCTGTACCTGTTGCTTCACTTTCTACAAAACAAACCCAGTATTCTGGATTGAAGGTCCACATCCCATCATCGGCGGATATAGGAACCCCGTTCGTAGCCCAAGGAGTGCCTGAGGTGGGCCAGTTCTCTTTACCTAGTTCAAAGCTTCCATTGAGCACCAGCTCTCGTCCAACTGTCTCAACAACATTAGCTGGTGCTGTGATGTTGCGGACAGCCAACCCAGCAAATGAACCAGCGTCATTTCCAGCCTGATCTTGGATCGCGTTCACATCATTCGCAGTCGTAGCATCGGTGTAATTGACGCTGACCAAATCACCGGATTTGACTGGGCTAGAGATATTCAATGTCACCCGATCACCGCTAACCGTCATCCAATTAACAGCACGAGCAACTCCGCCAACATCTACCTCAAATGCTGTCATCGACGGGAGATGAGTGGCGTCTAAGTCCTCGTTATAGATCAGATTGACGGTATTGCCGTCGATGTAGGTTGTCGGCAGAGTCGGAGCGAAAGTGTCTGCCACGCTGGTGGTAAGCCAAAGCGAACTACCGCCTTGCCCCGCTAGGGAGCCGCCTACAGTGACCGTTCCACTCGATTGATAGAGAGGCGATAATGATGCCAGGCTGCCGCCAGAGTAAAGTGTCGATACTTGTTGTTGAGTAAGCGCCGTATTCCATATATCCCCTTGTGTTATTGTACCTGTGAAGTGGGACGGCGCGCCAAAACCTCCAATATCGCCAATTTGGCCAGCGAACGATATCTTGTTGTTATTATTTATCGTGTTGACGGAAGCGGGGTTGAAACCGTTGATCCCGACCGTGGTCGCAAGCTTGACGCCATCCAGATATATCGAAACGCCCGCAGTGGCGTCAAAGGTCGTCACTAGGAAATGGGCTGCCCCATCATTGAGATTAGTTGGCCCGCTAGAAACGTATCCGACTTGGAAATCAGAAACGATACTTCCGTCACTATTAAAAATAAGGTCGCTTTTCTGATAAGATGAGATTGTACCCTGAGAAACAAGAACGGCGCCGCCAACCTTGTCCGTCGTATTGACCCAGAGCGAATAGCTGCGTGCCTGTGAACCCGATGGCAGGCCCGTCACCGTATATGAGACAGAATTAGTGGTGTCGCGTGTGAAATCGGCGCCGCCACTTAATGAAATGCTTCCCGGACCGCCCAGCTGTGTGAGCTGTGAAGGTATCACGCTGGTGATAACGATGGCCGTCTGTGTGACGCCAGACGTAGGATCACCGTCGTATACGACAAGGGTATCTTTCCCGGCAGTAGTGTTGACGGTGAAAGAACCGTTGAGATAGTTCCCCTGGACGGTGAAGTATTTTTGATCGGTGACGAGGCCGGATGTAGGCGCAGAACCCATTGAATATAGGCTAAAAAACTTATTTGTCTCTGATGAAAAATTGATATTGTCGCCCGCATCAGCGAAGCCACCTCCCGCGATGACATCAACGCCGAAGGGTAAGTTGTAAAAATCGCCTGTATTGAGCCCCACTGCGCCGTTATCGAGGAAACTTACCAGCGGCGAATCACCTTGATAGAACTCAAACTGATCAGAACCTGTTCCCCCATCAAGATAGTCTGCCCCAATACCACCTTTCAACCAGTCATTTCCCGCATGTCCGTATAGAGCGTCATTACCCTCATAGCCGCGCATCTCCTCACTACCTGCACCACCATGAAGGATTCCATCTCCCGAACTATCGGATTCAGGAGAACCTGAATCGTTACCAATCATGATCAGATTACCGGCGGATAGTTTTCCATCGGAGAATATATTGTCGCCGCTAAACCAAAAATTACCTGATATCCCGCTAAAATCAGCGACGGCTGAATTACGCAACAGGACACCGTTCGAGCCCAAAAAGTCAGAGACGTATTGTTTGTTGCCGTCAGCATCTGACCAATATGGATGGCTTGCATCATTCACAGAAAAAACAATAAAGTCGTTAGAGTCTAGAGACTTACCATACGATAAAATCCATTTGCCATCAGCATAGAGACTGGATGCGTTTGCAAGGTTGCCAACAAGGGAGCCATGACCGTATTGGACAACGAATCCAGACGAGTCAAAGCTTGATAAAGCCTCGCTCATTTTAATCGAGAATTGAGAATCCTCAAAGAAAACGGTACCTATCGGATAGGGACCGGTTGATGATTTGATCGTAACGACATTCTGCGCAGAAGAGCTTCCCAGCGATGCGCCAACCACACCATCCAAAAGGATAAACCCCTCCCAATGCAAGGGATAAAGCGGCGTTTGCCCTGTGATATCGCCTTGCTGAAAAATGCCGAGGCTATCATTGTACCCGTCGCCGTTTGTATCCACCCCAAAACCAGCAGTTTCGCCCTTGATCGTGAGGTTTTCACTTAGGTAAGT
>CANBVC010000071.1 GCA_947372795.1 Beijerinckiaceae bacterium | reverse complement strand
AGCGAAATGGAATTCACCACGGCCTTGCCCTGAATGCACTTCAGGCCGGCTTCAATCACCTCGAATTTCGAGGAATCGACCATGATTGGCGCACGGGCGATGTCCGGTTCAGAAGCCACGAGATGGAGAAAATCCACCATGGCGGCCTGCGAATCCAGCAGGCCCTCATCCATATTGATGTCGATGATCTGCGCGCCATTGGCGACTTGCTCGCGCGCCACATCGAGGGCGGCTGAATATTCGCCGTTCTTGATCAATTTGCGGAACCGCGCGGAGCCTGTGACGTTCGTGCGCTCGCCCACATTGACGAAGCGAATATCCTTTGTGAGCGTGAAAGGCTCAAGGCCCGAGAGCCGTAACATTGGCTCGACCTTGGGCGGACGGCGCGGGCTCAGGCTCTTCACACGATCCGCCAAAGCGGCGACATGATCAGGCGTCGTGCCACAGCAGCCGCCGACGATGTTGACAAGGCCGCTTTCGGCGAATTCGCCGAGCATGGAGGCCATATAGTCCGGGCTCTCGTCATAGAGGCCGAATTCATTGGGAAGGCCCGCGTTCGGATAGGCCAGCGTGAATGTATCGGCGATGCGCGAAATCTCGGCGACATGCTGACGCAGTTCACGTGCGCCTAGCGCGCAATTGAACCCGACGGCGAAAGGCTCTGCATGGCGCAGGGAATGCCAGAAGGCAGTCGGCGTTTGCCCTGAAAGGGTCCGCCCCGAAAGATCGGTGATCGTGCCGGATAAAAGGATGGGCAGGCGCAAGCCAAGCCGGTCGAAAGCTTCCCAAACGCCAAAGAGCGCGGCCTTGGCGTTCAATGTGTCGAAGATGGTCTCAAGCAAAATCGCATCGGATCCGCCTTCGATAAGCGCCTGCGCTGCCGCGCCGTAGGAGACGCGCAATTCATCGAAGGTAACCGCGCGAAAGCCGGGATCGTTCACATCTGGCGACAAAGACGCGGTGCGGTTGGTCGGGCCTATAGCGCCGCAGACGAACCGACGGCGACCATCCTGCGCTTCGGCTAGATCGGCGGCTTGGCGCGCAAGCCGGGCGCCCGAACGATTGAGATCGGCGACATAGCTTTCGAGCCCATAATCAGCCTGCGCGATAGACGTTGAGGAGAAGGTGTTGGTCTCCACGAGATCGGCGCCGGCCAGGAAATATTTCAGATGAATGTCGCGAATGGCGTCGGGCTGCGTGAGGTTGAGGAGGTCGTTGTTGCCCCGCAAGTCGCGCTCTGCGGTTTTAAACAGCGAGCCTCGAAAACCCGCCTCATCAAGACGCAGATCCTGGATCATCGTACCCATGGCGCCATCGAGCACGAGAATGCGCTCGCGCGCCGCCTGCGTGAGCGCTGCGCGCACCGCCTTGCCGTCAGCCATTCCCAGATTCGCCATCACGCGGCCCTTTCGGTCAGATGAGTACGCAAGCCCAGCAAGTGGCAGATCGCATAGACGAGATCAGCCTTGTTCATCGTGTAGAAATGAAAATCACTGACGCCATGATCGACGAGATCGAGAACCTGTTCAGCGGCGACGGCGGCGGCGATGAGGCGACGGGTGGCCGGATCGTGGTCGAGCCCTTCGAAACGATCAGCCAGCCATTGAGGCACGCTCGCGCCGGTTCTTTTAGCGAAGCTGGCGGTCTGTTTGAAGTTTTGCACGGGCACGATTCCCGGCACGATGGGGATATGGATGCCGCGCGCGCGCACACGATCCACATAACGCAGATAATGCGCGTTATCGAAGAAGAACTGGGTGACGGCGCGCGTCGCGCCCGCATCCACCTTGGCCTTCAAGACATCAATGTCGGCATCGAGCGTCGCGCTTTCCGGATGTTTCTCAGGATAGGCTGATACGGTCACCTCAAAATCGCCAAGGCGACGAATGCCCGCAACAAGCGCGGTGGAGGTGGCGTAGCCGCCGGGGTGAGGCTCGAAGGCGCCGCCCGGGCCGCTTACGGGATCACCGCGCAGCGCAACGATGTGACGGACGCCAGCGGCTTTATAAGCGCGCACGACATCATCAACCTCTTCGCGCGTGGCGGCGACGCAGGTGAGATGCGCCGCAGGCTTCAGCGCTGTTTCACGCACGATGCGTGCGACTGTCGAATGGGTGCGCTCGCGCGTCGAGCCGCCCGCGCCATAAGTCACGGAGACAAAGCTTGGCTCCAAAGGCGCCAGGCGGGTTATCGAGTCCCAGAGCGAGGCTTCCATCTCCGCTGTTTTTGGCGGAAAGAATTCGAAGGAGACATTGATGTTGCCAAGCGGCGAGCGGCTGGGGCGCAGAAATTCAGGAGCCATCACGCCATCTCCATTAGTTTCATCCCATCGGCGATCATGCGTGGATCGCGCGCCACCCAGAGCGAGACCGTGAGCTTGTCGCCAGCGCCGGGCCCCAGATCGCGGCGCACGACATCGACAAAGCCCGCCTCGCCCATGAAGCCCGCGATCTCCTCGCCGGAGAAGCCAAGGCGACGGTGCGCGTGCTGTTCGCGCAGAAACTCATGAGCATGGGGCGCGAAGTCGATGATCAGCAGGCGACCGCCCGGCGCCAGCGCACGGGCGGCCTCGCGAACGGCCCGGCCGGGATCGTCGAGATAGTGCAGCACCTGATGGATGGTGACGAGATCGTAGCCGTTGCGCTCCACAGGCAGCGAATAAAGATCGCCCTGCCGCATCTGCACATGGCGCAGGCCTGCGCGCTCCAGATTGGTGCGCGCCACATTCAGCATGGCGGGGCTCTGATCCACGCCCACAGCCCGCTCGGCGAGCGGAGCTAGAAGCTCAAGCATGCGCCCAGTGCCCGCGCCAAGATCAAGCATCGCATGCAAAGGCTTGTCGCCCACCATGTCACGCACAGCCTCCTCGACGATGTTTTCGGCGATATGCAGCGAGCGGATGCGATCCCAGTTGGGCGCCTGTTCGGCGAAATAGCGCTGCGCCTGTTCGGCGCGGGCGCGGCGCACCTCGGTCAGGCGGGAACGATCGCTGGAAAGAACGGGATCTGCCTGATCCATCCCACCCAGCACCGCGCGCACCAGAGCGGCGGCAGGGCCATGATCGGAGAGGCGGAAGAAAGCCCATGCGCCCTCACGGCGTCGATCCACCAAACCCGCCTCCACCAGCAGCCGCAAATGACGGGAGATGCGAGGCTGCGACTGACCCAGAATGGTCATGAGCTCGGAAACCGTCAGCTCGGCGTCCGCGAGCAGGGCAAGCAGCCGAAGACGCGTGATCTCGCCGGCAGCCTCCAGCGCGTCGAGAGTCATGGCGAAGGTGGCGGAAAGGATTTTCATTCTCAATGTTCCAGACTAGATATAAACATATCTTTATCTTCATATAGCAGTTCGTCAAGTGGGCAAGTAATGGGGATTTGCCCACGTTCCCACTCAATGGCGTTATTCATCCGCCAATTGCGGCTCCTTACGCATGTTAAACCCCTCAAACCCAGCTCAGGTTTCACTAAATGTAAACTTGGCCGCCAAAAGGGCCGCCAAGCCTCTGTGCCCACTGGCTCGTCTAAATAAAGGGGCAAAACCTCAAGCCTCTGGCTTACAATGGCGTTACGTAACCTTATCGTTCTCGTTGATTCTCGGCGGAGGCCGGGAGGCGCGCCGGGAGACGAATAGTGACAGAGCTTATTAGTGGCACGGACAAACCGGCTGCGACAGGCGGCGCCGCACAGGCGCCAGCGCCCCTGTTCCTCACCGATGCGCCTCGCGCGCCGAGCCTTGCAACTTACCCCGCACTCGATCTGCTTGCCGACCTCGCAGTGCACAAGCACACGCAGACGCCGCTCACAATCGCGCTCTTTGGCGGGCCGGGCGCGGGCAAGACGCACGCGCTATCCGCCTTCCGCGATCGGATAAGGGGTCTTGCGGCGGAGGCGGAGGCGGACGATCCTTTCCTCGACGAGATCATCACGGTCGCGGTCGAAGCGCGCGATCTGCAGCCGGACGCCGCCACAGGCCTCGCCAAGGCGCTAAACGAAGCCTTTCAAGGCGAGGGGTTGCAAAGCGCAGCCGCCCGGCTCGACGCCATAGCCATCGAGGCTGCGACTGACCACCACGCGGCGGCGCATGAGGCCAGCGCAAAGCTGCGCGCTCTGCGCGAGCGCATCGGGGCGGAGCAACAGCATCTTGAAGAGGCGAAAACCCAACGCGCCGGCCTTAACGAAGACCTGCTCTTTGGCGCAGCCGCCACGCGGCTTGACGATTACTCCAAGCGCAACCGCAAACAGCTCGAGGCGTCGCTGAAAGGCTTCGGCTTCATCGGCGACGTCACCGCAGCCTATAAGGCGCTGTTACGCGATTTTTCCGCACGGGCCGCGCGGCCAAGCGCCTTCGCAGACAGCATCTGGGCCTATCCGGGGCAGGTAAAGCTGCTTGTTACGGCTCTTGTCTTCTTTCTACTGGCCTGGGGCATCGGCCTTGCGGAACAGACGAGGAGCGATTGGCTGACCTTAGCCGAAAGTAGCGCTGCATTGGCCAACTGGATTGAGGCGCATGCGCATTGGTTCACCTATCTGCGCCGCACCGCCATCGCCATCGGCATTCTCTGCATAACGCGCAATATCTGGCGCGCCATCCGCTTCGCCAGCTTCATGGCGCAAGGACTGCGGCTGCTTGACGAAGACGCGAGCGCAAGCAGGGCTGAACTCGACCGCTTTATCGCCCAACGGTCAGGCTTGATCAGCAAGCTGAACGATGAGGCGCTAAAACTGGCTGGACATCTGGAAGCCATTGAGGCGCGAGCGAGACAGCGTGGCGACGCCCGCGACAAGCCTTTCGCGCCGCCTATGCCCAATCAACAAGGCCCAGACGCGAAAGCCTATCTCTGCGCCATCGCCGCTGGCCTTGCCACAGATGACGCGCCACAACGCATCATCGTCATGCTTGATGGTTTGGAGGCCCTGCCTGCCCAGCAGGCAGCCGCAGTGGTGGAGGGCGCGCACCATCTTCTCAACCATCCCGGCTTTGTATTGGCTTTGGCGGCGGATGCGGAGCAACTCGCAACAGGTTGGGGCGGCGCCGGCGAGGCGACGCAGAGGCTTGAGCGCTATGTGCAGGCGCCGTTCAACATCCGCATGATCCGTTCCCAACAAGCAAGCATCGCCTATGCCCATCAGCTTCTGGGCGCTGCGCCCACGGTCGAGGAACGACCGCTCGACGCCACGACCTGCGCATTCGATCTGCCGCTGAAGCCGATCGAGACTCATCTGCTGGGCAAACTTGCAAGTCTTGCGGGGGAAACGCCGCGCGCGGTGAAGCGCTATCTGAACTGCTGGCGTATCGCCCGGCCCTTGACGAATGATAGCAGCGCGCTGGCGCTAATGCTGGCGCTCGACCATGGCGGAACCTCTGGCGAACTCGCAGCAATGGGCGCAGCGATGGACCTAGAAGAGCCCGGCAAGCCGCTGCAAATCCATCCCGGCGAACCCCGCCTCTCTGCTGCGCTGGCGACTCTCAACTCGTTGCGGCAGGCGCCGCTGACCATCGGACAGGCCCATACCGCCTGGACGGTCGCGCGCGACTACAGCATTCCCTCACCCTGACGATGAGACCGCCAACTGCTGCACGGCTTCCAGAGTCAGGGGTTCAAGCCCTGCGCCATCGCCTGCCGCATGATCGATGATCTGCCGGCGCATTTTGGGCGTCCAGAACGATCGCAAATGCTCGACGACGCCCGCCACCGCCTGATCATGGGGCTGCGACGTGAAGTATTGCGCGATCTGATTGGCCATGCGCACCAGTTTCTCGTCTTGGGATGATGCGGAGCTCATGCGACGCCTTGTCCTTCAGTCTGCAAATCGTCGATCACGAAGGCAGGATCCGTAAAACAAAGCGCGCTGTCGCTACGCGCCAAAGCCATCAGCGTCATGGCGTTGGCCTTCGCCCGCGCTATGGCAAGACTGGTGGGCGCGGAGACAGCCACAAGGGCGCGGGCGCCAAACACCGCCGCCTTCTCCACCATTTCATAGGAGCAGCGGCTTGTGATGACGATAAAGCCGCTGGCGGGATCTACGCCCTGTCCCAACATGGCGCCGATCAATTTGTCGAGCGCGTTGTGGCGGCCAACATCCTCGCGCACCAGAAGAATCTCGCCCGCATGATCCGCCCAAGCTGCGCCATGCAGGGCGCGAACGCGGCGGTTGAGGGTCTGGCGCTCATCAAGAAGGTCCAAGGCGCGACGCACGCTGGACAGCCTGAGATGGCCCGGCCCATGATCAGGACCACGCGCCACAGGCAGCGAGCAAAGATCATCGACGCCGCATAAACCGCAACCCGTGCGCCCCGCCAGATTGCGGGTGCGGGCAAGGTGGCGCTGCAGCTTGTCGGAAGCCAGCGTGACGACGACGCGCAGCCCCTGCTCCGCCTCTTCGACCTCGATCGAGCGGATGTCGCTCGCGCCATCGATGACGCCTTCGCTCACGCTGAAGCCTAGAGCGAAATCCTGCAAATCCTGTGGCGTCGCCATCATCACTGCATAGGGGACGGGCGCATAGACGATGTTGACGGGTATCTCCACGGCGCAATCACGCGTCCCCTCTTCCGGCGCGCCGGAGAAGGAGAAACGGGTGATGGGCTGCGTAAGCGCAGCGGGATGGTCACTCGGCTGCATCTACTGCCTCACGCGCAATGCGGCGCAGCGATACGCCTGTTTCACGATCATGGTCTTGCCATGAAGAGAAGTAATTCGTACGGCGCACTTGCACGGCGGTGACCTTGTACTCGGGGCAATTGGTTGCCCAATCGGAGTTATCGGTCGTCACCACATTGGCGCCGGAAGTCGGGTGATGGAAGGTCGTATAGACCACGCCCGGCTGCATGCGGTCGGTGATCGTCGCGCGCAGCGAAACCTCGCCGATGCGGCTGGTCAAAGCCACGAGATCGCCTTCGCAGATTCCGCGATTTTCTGCATCGAATGGATGGATTTCGAGCATATCCTGCTCGTGCCACACATTGTTCTGGGTGCGCCGCGTCTGCGCGCCGACATTGTACTGGGTTAGAATGCGCCCTGTCGTAAGGAGCAGCGGGAACAGAGGCCCCGCCCGCTCCTGCGTCGGCACGAATTGCGTCAGCATGAACCGCCCCTTGCCGCGCACGAAATGATCGACATGCATGATCGGCGTGCCCGTGGGCGCGGCCTCGTTGCAGGGCCACTGAACCGAGCCAAGCTCGTCGAGCTTCGCATAGGAGACAGTGCGGAAGGTTGGGGTGAGCTTGGCGATCTCGTCCATGATCTGCGAAGGATGCTCATAAGCCATAGGAACGCCAAGCGCTCTGGCGAAACCCAGCGTCACTTCCCAGTCAGCCAGCCCCGCCATGGGAGCCATGACCTTGCGCACGCGATTGATGCGCCGCTCGGCATTTGTGAAGGTCCCGTCCTTCTCTAGGAAGGAGGCGCCGGGGAAAAAGACATGGGCGTATTTCGCAGTCTCGTTCAGGAAGAGGTCCTGCACGATCACGCATTCCATGGCCTCAAGTCCGCTGACGACATGTTTCGTGTCGGGGTCTGACTGAGCGATGTCTTCACCCTGCACATAGATTCCCTTGAAGCCGCCAGCCACAGCCTCGTCGAGCATGTTGGGAATGCGCATGCCCGGTTCATGGTCGAGTTTGACGCCCCAGAAGGCTTCGAACATTTCGCGCGTGGCTTCATCAGACACATGACGATAGCCGGAGAATTCATGGGGGAAGGAACCCATGTCGCAGGCGCCTTGCACATTGTTCTGCCCGCGCAGCGGATTGATCCCAACGCCCTCGCGGCCAAGATTGCCTGTCGCCATGGCGAGATTGGCCATGCCCATGACCATGGTTGAACCCTGACTATGCTCGGTCACGCCAAGGCCATAGTAAATCGCGCCATCGCCTCCAGTGGCGAAGAGCCGCGCGGCGGCGCGCACATCGTCGGGCTTTACGCCGGTGATCGCCTCGACGGCTTCTGGCGAATTGTCGGGGCTTGCGATGAAACGCGCCCAGTTCTCGAAATCGGCGAAATCGCAACGCTCCCGCACAAAGGCTTCATCCACTAGACCCTCGGTTACGATGACATGGGCGAGCGCGTTGATCATCGCCACATTGGAGCCCGGCAGCACTGGCAAATGATAGGCCGCGCGCACATGCGGCGTTTTAACAAGATCGATCCGGCGGGGATCCATGACGATCAGCTTCGCGCCCTGCCGCAGGCGCTTCTTCATGCGCGAGGCGAACACGGGATGGGCGTCAGTTGGATTGGCTCCGATCAGAAGGATCACATCGGACTTCTCGACCGATTTGAAATCCTGGGTGCCCGCCGATGTGCCGAAGGTCATCTTCAGTCCGTAACCGGTCGGCGAATGGCAGACGCGCGCGCAGGTGTCGACGTTGTTATTTCCAAAGCCCGCCCGCACCAACTTCTGCATGACGAAGACTTCTTCATTCGTGCAGCGAGAGGAGGTGATGGCGCCCACGGATTCGCGGCCATATTTCGCCTGAATACGCTTGAATTCGCTTGCGGCATAAGTGAAGGCATCGTCCCACGACACTTCACGCCATGGATCGGTGATCGCGGCGCGGATCATGGGTTTCGTGATGCGGTCTTTCGAGGTTGCATAGCCATAGGCGAAGCGGCCCTTGACGCAGCTATGTCCCTCATTGGCCTTGCCGTCCTTATAGGGAACCATGCGCACCACGCGCTCGCCCTGCATCTCGGCCTTGAAGGAGCAACCGACGCCGCAATAGGCGCAGGTCGTAACCTTGGAATGCTCAGGCTGACCCATTTCAATGATAGATTTTTCAGTGAGCGAGGCCGTCGGGCAAGCCTGCACGCAGGCGCCGCAGGACACGCATTCGGAGGCGAGGAAATCAACGCCGCCCGACGAAACCTTGGACTCGAATCCGCGCGATTGAATAGTCAGTGCGAAAGTGCCCTGCACCTCTTCGCAGGCGCGAACGCAGCGCGAGCAGACGATGCATTTCGATTCATCGAAGGTGAAATAGGGATTGCTTTCATCCTTGGCGCCATGAAGATGGTTGGCGCCCTTCTGGCCATAGCGCACATGGCGCAGGCCAACCACGCCCGCCATATCCTCTAATTCACAATCGCCATTGGCGGGACATGTCAGGCAATCGAGCGGATGGTCGGAGATATAAAGCTCCATCACGCTCTTGCGCAGCTTGGCGAGGCGCGCGTTCTGGGTGTGCACCACCATGCCCTCTTCCGCAGGCGTCGTGCAGGACGCGGGCGTGCCGCGCCGCCCCTCGATCTCTACGAGGCACAGACGGCAGGAGCCGAAGGCGTCGAGCATGTCGGTGGCGCAGAGCTTTGGAATCGCTGTTCCCATGCTCATGGCGGCCGCCATGACGGAGGTTCCCTTCGGCACAGCGACTCTCTCACCGTCGATGGTGAGCGTGACTTTCACATCGCTGCTCGCCAGCTTCGTTCCGTAGTCCACTTCCTTGATGAGGCTCATGGCGTTCACCTATTCAGCTGTCTGGCGCGTGGGCGCCGGACGCTCGAAATCTCCGGGGAAATGCGTCAACGCGCTCAGCACCGGCATGGGCGTCAGCCCACCCAGCGCGCAAAGCGAACCATCAGTCATGGCGTCGCAGAGATCGAGCAGCAGTTCCGTATTCTTCTCACGCGCGACGCCCGCGACGATCTTGTCGATCACCTCGACGCCGCGCGTCGAGCCGATGCGGCATGGCGTGCATTTTCCGCAGCTCTCGATGGCGCAGAACTGCATGGCGAACCGCGCTTGTCTCGCGAGGTCCACGCTGTCATCGAAGACGACAAGACCGCCGTGGCCAAGCATGCCCTTGGCCGAGAGCATTGATTCATAATCAAGCGGCGTGTCGAGGAGCGCGTCAGGGAAATAGGCGCCCAGCGGTCCGCCCACCTGCACAGCGCGCAGCTTGCGCCCGCTCGCGGTTCCCCCGCCGAAATGCTCGACGAGATCGCGGATCGTCACGCCGAACGCCAGCTCCACCAGCCCGCCACGCTTCACATTTCCCGCGATCTGGAAAGGCTGCGTGCCACGCGAACGGCCCATGCCAAAGGCGGCATAGGCGCTGGCGCCATGGGCGAGAATCCACGGGACGCTTGCGAGCGACAGCACATTGTTGATGACCGTCGGCTTACCGAAAAGGCCTTGAACAGCAGGTAGTGGCGGCTTGGCGCGCACCTGCCCACGCCGACCTTCGAGGCTCTCCAGCAAGGACGTTTCTTCACCGCAGATATAGGCGCCGGCGCCAAGGCGCGCTTCCATGTCGAAAGGGCGTCCTGAGCCCGCGACATCAGGGCCCAGAAAACCGCCCGCGCGCGCGATCTCGATAGCGCGCTGCATGGCGCGGAAGGCGTGCGGATATTCGGAGCGGATATAGACGTAGCCCTTGCTGGCGCCCACAGCGAGACCAGAGATGATCATGCCCTCGATGAGGGTGAAGGGATCGCCCTCCATCAGCATACGATCGGCGAATGTGCCGCTATCGCCCTCGTCCGCATTGCAGACGATGTATTTGCGATCAGCCTGCGCGCCAGCCACCGTTCGCCATTTCACGCCCGTCGGAAAACCAGCGCCGCCGCGCCCGCGAAGGCCCGAGGCGACGACCTCTTCCACGACCTCGGCAGGCGTCATGGCAAGCGCCCGCTTGAGACCCGCAAAGCCGCCATGGGCGCGATAATCATCGAGCGATAGGGGATCAGTGACGCCGCAGCGCGCGAAGGTGAGGCGTTGCTGACGGCGCATCCAGTCGAGATCCTCGACCTTGCCGACGCGCGTAGTGTGTTCGCCACCCTGCAAAAAGCCAGCATCAAAAAGAGCTGGAACATCGCGCGCGCTCACCTGCCCATAGCCAATGCGCCCCTGGGGCGTCTCCACCTCGACAAGCGGCTCGAGCCAGACCATGCCGCGAGCACCGTTGCGAACGATCAGCACATCTAAACCGCGCGCATGAGCCTCTTTGGCGACAGCACGGGCGACCGCTTCCGCGCCCACCGCGAGGGCTGACGAATCTGAGGGAATGAAGATGCGCGCGCTCATGCTCGCGCCCCGTTCAATTGACCGAGCAACGCGTCCAGCCTCGCCTCATCAAGCCGCCCTACGGGCTCGTCATCGATGAGCGCTGCGGGGGAGAGAGCGCATTGGCCGAGGCAGTAGACGCTTTCGATGGTGAGCGCGCCATCTGCGCTGGTCTGCCCGGGCTCGATGTGATGGGCAATGCGCAGGTGGTCCACCAAACGCTCGCAGCCCATGGATTGGCAGGATTCCGCCCGGCAGATGCGCAGCACATGGCGCCCGGCGGGAGCGTCTCGGAAATCGTGGTAGAAAGTGATGGCGCCATGGGTCTCCGCGCGCGACACATTGAGCGCCTGCGCCACAAGGGGAACCATGCGCTGATCTATGTAGCCGAAAGCCTCCTGCAACGCATGCAGGATAGGCAGCATGGCGCCCTCCAGTTGCGCGAGCTTTTCGATGATCTCCAGCGCCCGCCCCTCATCGAAGGAAAGCGACGCCGCAACTTCCTGCCCCATAAGCTCAACCCTGACCGGTTCGACCTAGTCGGGATACTAGCCTCGATCGCGGCGTCACGAAACTCACATCCGTCGCCACCAGGCGAGCAGGAGGCCGGTTTCCCGCCTCACGTTAACGCCAGAGACCGTACGGAAGGTCCCGAGCTGCAAAGACCAGGGCCGGCCGGGGTTGAGAACAAGGCTGATCTGGGCCTTGTGGGATTGGCTTTGCGGGGTCAGTGCGGTTTTGGCAGCGAAGGCGCTGGTCGTCTGTCCCATGATTTGCAAACGGTCGAAGAGGAAGTAGCCCGCCGCCGCCTCGGCGCGCCATTCGCCGGGCTCCAGGCCGCCGCGCTTGCGTGGCCCAGCCTCGATGGACCAGAAACCCGGCGCGTCCCTCAGATCGAAAGAGCCGCCCATCATCAAGCGCCAGTCGATCTCCCGCTGCTTCAGGCCCGCCGCAGCCGGGTTGGCTGTGCGCACGCCGGGCAGGCGCAACAGGGCCTGAGCGGAGAAGACGACCTCCTCATGCAGCGCGCGGCCAAGCTCGACCCTTGCGCCAAGTTCCGACATGCCGGGACCTCGGTAGTAGGCGGCGGGCGGACCCTGAGCATAGACGCGCGCCGCCTCCATTCGTCCGAGAAATGTCAGCCAATCGAGCGCGCCATATTCGAGCGCGAGGTCCGAGGTGTACTTGGCGTAAAGAGGCGCCCCGACAACCCCTCCCCGCCGGTCGAAAGCCTGCAAGGCTAGCGTCGAGGTGAATTCGTGAATCACCAGCAACATGCCCTGTCGCTGCGCAAAGGCGCCGGCGCACGCAGGATGCGCGGCAAGGCAAAGAATGAATACAAGGACCCATCGAGGCGACATGGCGTCAACGCAGGTTTACAAAACGGAAACTGAGCCATTCTGGCCCTCAAAATGGAGGTCAGCAATAGTGAAGTTCATGTCAAGTGATTTGCAAACCGGGCGGCTCTGGTCCAAACTGCCCAAGCTTTGACACGCCCGCTGGCTTGGCCCATGGCCCCAACCCCAAGACAGGCTGATGACTTATCTCGATTACGACGCGCTCGACCGCACTCCGCTCGCACGCGACCCCTACGACCATATCGTGATCGAGAGTTTCATCCTGCCGGATCCCTTCAAAAAGGTGTCGGCGGATTTCC
>CANBVC010000070.1 GCA_947372795.1 Beijerinckiaceae bacterium | reverse complement strand
GCCCGCCAAGGGTATGACGCTTCCCTTTATCTCTTATGGCGGCTCGTCGCTCATCTCGCTCGCGCTTGGCATGGGTTTCCTCATCGCCGTCACAAGACGCAGGCCCAAGTCGCAGATCATCGGACGGGTCACGGAATGAACGATCAGCCTATTCTTCTGGCTGCCGGTGGCACAGGCGGCCATCTCTTTCCAGCCGAGTCTCTGGCGGTGGCGCTGGCGCGGCGTGGTCTGCCGGTGGAGCTTGTCACTGATGACCGGGCGATCCGCTATGGCGGCGCCTTTCCCGCACGCGCGATCCATACCATCGCCTCTGCGACGCCGCGCGGCGGCTCGATCATCTCCAAAGGCCTTGCGGCGTTCACGCTCTTGCGCGGCACGATAGGCGCGCTGTCGCTGCTGCGCCGTGTGCGACCGCAGTGCGTCGTCGGTTTCGGCGGATACCCCACCGTGCCCCCGCTGCTCGCCGCGGCGATGCTGCGCATGCCTTCCGTGCTGCATGATCAGAATGCTGTGCTCGGCAAGGCCAATCGTTTTCTTGCGTCGAGCGTTGACGCAATTGGATCTGGCTTTCCCACGCTTGGCGGCGTGCCGCAGAGCCTTCGTGGACGGGTGACCTGCACTGGCAATCCCGTGCGCACCATGGTGATCGAAGCCTCGAATGTTCCCTATCCTGATTTCGAGGATGGACGTTTCCGACTTCTTGTGACGGGTGGCTCGCAAGGCGCGAAGGTCATGTCGGACATCGTGCCCTCGGCCATCTCCCTGCTTGACGCTTCGCAGCGCGCGCGCTTCGTTATCGTGCAGCAGGCGCGCGGCGAGGATGAAACGCGGGTGCGCGAGGCCTATGCGGAGCTTGGCGTGAGCGCGGAGGTTGCGCCCTTTTTCGCCGATCTGCCAATGCGCATCGCTGGGGCTCACCTTGTCATCGCACGTTCCGGCGCATCCACCGTTTCGGAACTTGCGGTGATCGGACGTCCCAGCATTCTCGTGCCCTTTCCCTTCGCGCTCGATCAGGACCAGGCGGCCAATGCGCAGCATCTGGCCGCCACGGGCGCCGCGCAGGTGATCGTGCAGAAAGACTTCACCCCGCAATGGCTGGCGGACCATCTGGCGCGGGCTTGCGTGGATCATTCGGGCCTCATCGCGCAGGCGCATGCGGCGCGAAACGCGGGCTCGCCCGACGCCGCCGAGCGCCTCGCCGATCTTGTGGTTCAGACAATCCAGAGCGCCCGCCAGCGCGCCCGCAAACCGGAGACGGCGGCATGAAACTTCCGCGTGAGCTTGGCCCCATTCATTTCGTCGGCATCGGCGGCATCGGCATGTCCGGCATTGCGGAAGTGTTGCTCAACCTTGGATATGAGGTTCAGGGGTCCGACGCCTCCGACAGCGCCAATGTGAAGCGCCTGCGCGACAAGGGCGCCACGGTCTTCATCGGTCATGACGCCGCCAATCTCGGCAAGGCTGCGGTTGTCGTCGTCTCGACCGCTATCCGCCGTGACAATGCTGAGCTTGCTGGCGCGCGCGAGCGCCGGCTGCCAGTGGTGCGCCGCGCTGAAATGCTCGCAGAACTCATGCGGCTCAAACAGTGCATCGCGGTCGCTGGCACCCATGGCAAGACGACGACCACGTCCATGGTCGCGACCCTGCTCGACAAGGGCGGCTTCGATCCCACCGTCATCAACGGCGGCATCATCAACGCCTATGGCACCAATGCGCGCCTTGGCGAGGGCGAGTGGATGGTGGTGGAGGCTGATGAGAGCGATGGCACTTTTCTCAAGCTGCCAGCCGATATAGCCATCGTCACCAATATCGATCCCGAGCATCTCGATCACTTCAAGACTTTCGACGCAGTGAAGGAAGCCTTCCGCACGCTTGTCGAAAACCTCCCCTTCTACGGCTTCGCCGTCATGTGTCTCGACCACCCCACCGTTCAGGAGCTGGTGGGGCGCATCGAAGACCGGCGCGTCATCACCTATGGCGAGAATCCGCAGGCCGATGTGCGCCTGCTCGATGTGGAGCTTGCGGGCGGCGTGTGCTGCTTCAATGTGCTGATCCGCGACCGCAAGACCTCTCGCGCCACCTATCTCGAAAACGTGACGCTGCCCATGCCGGGCCATCACAATGCGCTCAACGCTACGGCGGCCATCGCGGTCGCGTATGAGCTTGGCATGTCGGTCGAGGCGATCCGCGCGGGGCTCGCCACCTTCGGCGGCGTCAAGCGCCGCTTCACCCGCACCGGCGACTGGAATGGCGCCATGATCTTCGACGATTATGGCCACCATCCCGTCGAGATCGCCGCCGTGCTGCGCGCCGCGCGCGCCTCGACGCGGGGCCAGGTCATCGCCATTGTGCAGCCCCATCGCTATTCCCGCCTGCAGGCCCTGTTCGAGCAATTCGCGACCTGCTTCAACGATGCGGATGTGGTCATTGTCGCCGATGTCTACGCCGCCGGTGAAAAGCCCATCGAGGGCGTCGATCGCGCGCATCTCGTCTCGGCCATCAAGGCCCATGGCCACCGTCAGGCGATCGCGCTCGAATCGCCCGAGGCTTTGCCTGCCCTCGTGCGTGATTTCGCCCAGCCGGGCGATTACGTCGTGTGCCTTGGCGCTGGCAACATCACGCAGTGGGCCTATGCATTGCCCGAGCAACTGGCGGCGGGAGGCCAGCGTTGAGCTTTGCAGACATCCGCCCCACGATTGCGGCCGAGATGCCGGAATTGCGCGGCCGCCTAGAGGCCAACCAGCCGCTTGCGCCCTATACGTGGTTTCGCGTGGGCGGCCCGGCGCAGCTTCTCTTTTCGCCTGCTGACGAAAGCGATCTCGCCTATTTCCTCGCGCGCCTGCCGCGCGACATTCCCGTGACGGTGATCGGGCTCGGGTCCAACCTCATCGTGCGCGATGGCGGCGTGCCGGGCGTGGTCATCCGCCTTGGCGCCAAGGGCTTCGGCGAGATCGAACTGCTGCCGGGCCACCGCCTGCGGGCGGGAACAGCGGTCCCTGATATGAAGGCGGCTCGGGCGGCGGCGGACGCCGGCCTCGATGGCCTTGCCTTCTTGCGCGGCATTCCCGGCTCCATTGGCGGCGCCCTGCGCATGAACGCGGGCGCCCATGGGGGCGAGACGACCGATGTGCTGATCGAGGCGCGGGGCGTGGATCGCACAGGCGCCATCCGCACCTTCACCCACGGCGATATGGGCTTCTCCTATCGCCACAGCGAGGCGCCGCAAGACGTGATCTTCACCAGCGCGCTGTTCCAAGGCAAGCCCGGCGATCCCGACGCCATCCGCGCCGAGATGGATCGTATCACGGCCGCGCGCGAGGCCTCGCAGCCAATCCGCGAGAAGACCGGCGGCTCCACTTTCGCCAATCCGAAGCCCGAAAGCGCGTGGAAAGTCATCGACGCCGCGGGGTGTCGGGGGCTCGCCATGGGCGATGCGCAGGTGAGCGAGATGCATTGCAACTTTCTCATCAATCGCGGGCAGGCGAGCGCCGCCGATATCGAGGGGCTGGGCGAAGAAGTTCGCCGCCGGGTGCGCGCCCATACCGGCGTGGATCTGCGCTGGGAGATCCGGCGCATCGGCGTTGCTGGATAAACTGGCTCCAAGGGGCCGCTACGGGGCTGATTCATGACAAAACACGTCGCCGTTCTCATGGGGGGCTGGTCCTCCGAGCGTGATGTTTCGCTACGTTCGGGCGAGGCCTGCGCCAAGGCTCTCGAAGGCGAGGGCTTCCGCGTGACCCGCGTCGACGTCACCCGCGACATCGGGCGGGTGCTTTCAGACCTGCGGCCCGACGTGGCCCTGAACGCCCTGCACGGGCCTGCGGGCGAGGATGGAACCATCCAGGGGGTCCTGGAGGTCCTGCGCATTCCCTATACCCACTCCGGCGTCCTGGCCTCGGCGCTGGCCATGAACAAGCAGATGGCGAAGGTCGTCATGGCTGCTGCTGACATTCCGGTGCCCGCGGGCAAGGTGGTGCATCGGCTGGAGGCCGCGCGCGCCCATGTCCTGCCGCCCCCCTATGTGCTCAAGCCCATCGCGGAAGGCTCTTCCTACGGCGTTTTCATCGTCAAGGAGGGGGATGCGACCCCGCCCGCCGCGCTCGCTGCGGAAGATTGGGCCTATGGCGACCATCTCCTCGCCGAGCCCTTCATAGCTGGGCGTGAACTCACCTGCGCGGTCATTGGCGACCGGGCGCTGGACGTCATCGATATCCGGGCTGCCGACGGCGGCTGGTACGATTACACAGCGAAATATTCAAAAGGTGGGTCAATTCACCTCCTTCCGGCAGAACTTAAAGGAAATATTTACCATCTGGTCCAAGAGTTGGCTCTCAGGGCGCATAAGGCGCTCGGTTGTCGGGGCGTGAGTCGCGCCGACTTCCGGTATGACGATCGACCCGGTGGTTCCGGGGCGTTGGTGGTGCTGGAAGTCAATACTCAGCCCGGCATGACCGAGACCTCTCTTGTGCCTGAAATGGCGGCATATGCCGGGCTTTCGTTTGGTGGGTTGGTGCGATGGATGGTGGAAGACGCCTCCTGCGATCGTTGAAAGGGCCCTTGACCGGGCAGCCTTTCGCGCGCCCGGCTTTCGCCGGCATGCAGGATGACGCGCGCCACGGCTCCAGGGGCGCAGCCCTCTCTTCCTATTCCGCTTTTGCGCCGCGCCCCGCTGCTGCGGGCCGTCGCCGCGCCGGGCCTGTGCGTCCCTCCCTCTCCGGCCGTCTGCTGCGCGCGCGCGTGACGGGCTTTGCGCTCGCGATGCTGTTTTTCGGGGGTGTTGGCCTCTACGGGGCGGTGCGCGGCGGGCAATATGACGATTTCGTCGTCGCCAACGGCTCGCCACTCGATACAGCCGCTAGAACGCTCGGCTTTGGTCTGGACGCCATCACCATCGTGGGTTCGCGCGGTCTCTATGAGACCGAGGTGCTCGCCACGGCTGGCATCACCGAACGCAATTCCCTGCCATTCCTCGACATCGCCGAGGTGCGCGACCGGCTGCGCGAGATCCCGCTCATCAAGGACGTCAGCGTTCGCAAGCTCTATCCCGACAGGCTCATGATCGAGATCACCGAGCGCGAGCCCTTCGCCATCTGGCAGAAGGACGGCAAGCTGCTTGTGGTCGCGACGGATGGAACGCCCATTCAGGAGTTGCAGGATCAGCGCTTCACTGATCTGCCCTTCGTCGTGGGGCAGGGCGCCAATGCGCGCGTCGGCGAGTTCTTGAAGATCGTGGACAGCGCGGGAGACCTGCGTTCTCAGATCCGCGCCGGCATACTGGTCGGGGAACGCCGCTGGACGCTCAAAATGACCACGGGGCTTGATGTGAAGCTTCCCGAAAACGATCCCGAGGGCGCCATCGCCCAATTCGCGCGGCTGGCGCGTGAGTCCCGCCTGCTCGACAAGGATCTCGTTTCGATTGATCTGCGTGTGCCGGGGCGCATGTACGCCCGTTTGACCGAGGAGGCCGCCGCCGTGCGGGCGGAGGCTTTCGCGCGCTTCAAGAAGAAGGGCGGGCACACATGACCACACGTTGCTTCACCCCTCGCATGAAGCCGCTTTCAGCGCGCAAGACCACGATCCTTTCGGTTCTCGACGTGGGCACCTCCAAGGTCGCCTGCCTGATCGCCCGGCTGATGCCGGCGGAGCCGTCCGACATGTTGCGCGGGCGCACCCATCGTTGCCGCATCCTCGGCATCGGCCATCAGCGTTCGCGCGGCCTTAAGGGTGGCGCAGTCGTCGATATGGAGGAGGCCGAACAGGCGATCCGTCTTGCCGTGGACGCGGCCGAGCGCATGGCGCGTGTGCAGGTCGAAAGCGTCATCGTCAATGTCACCGGCGGTCGGCTCGGCTCCAATCTTTTCAGCGGCGGCGTCCGTCTGGGCGGCAAGACCGTGACGGAATACGACACTCAGCGCGTGCTTGAAGCGGCGGCGGCGAACACGGCCCAGCAGGGGCGCGCGGTGCTGCATTCCCTGCCTAACGGCTTCGCTGTGGATTCGACCACTGGCATCCGCGACCCCAAGGGCATGATGGGCGACGAGCTGCGCGCCACGATGCACGCCGTTTCCTGCGATGGCGCCGCCGTGCGCAATCTGATGCTCGCTGTCGAACGCTGCCATCTGAATGTCGAAGCCATCGTCGCGACCCCCTACGCCTCCGCCCTTTCCGCTCTTGTGGACGACGAGGCCGAGCTTGGCGCAGCGCTTGTTGATTTTGGCGGCGGCACGACCACCATCGGCGTTTTCGCCAATGGCCGCTTGACCCATGTTGACGGCTTCGCCGTCGGCGGCAATCACGTCACCATGGACATCGCGCGCGGGCTCACCATCCGCGTGAGCGACGCCGAACGGCTCAAGACCCTTTACGGCGCCTGCATGTCCGCCGCCTCAGATGATCGCGAGACGATCTCGGTGCGCGCCGTGGGCGATGATGGCGACCACGCGCAGCACATTCCGAAGTCCCACCTCGTGCGCATCATCAAGCCGCGAGTGGAGGAGATTCTCGAACTCGTGCGCGACCGCCTGAAGTCGGCTGGCTTTGGTCCCCAGGCGGGCCGAAAACTCATCATCACGGGCGGCGCGAGCCAGCTCACAGGCCTGCCCGAAGCGGCGCGCCAAATAATCTCATCGCAGGTCCGCGTCGGGCGTCCGCTCGGCATTCAGGGCCTGCCAGAATCAGCCAAGAACCCCGCCTTCGCCGCTGCTGTCGGATTGCTCGTTTACCCGCAGGTCGCGGGCATCGAACATTTCGAACCGCGTCGGCAGATGGCGGGCTACGCGGCGACCGGGACGGATGGCTACATCAGCCGTGTCGGGCGTTGGCTGAAGGAAAGCTTCTAAACAACCACCGTCGGCGCCGTGCTCCAAGCACTGCGCCGCCGGATACGAACCAAACCAGTCCTGCGAAAACGTCGAGAGGCCAGACGATGACGATTAATTTCCAAGCTCCCGAACTGAGGGAACTCAAGCCCCGCATCATGGTGTGCGGCGTTGGCGGCGCAGGCTGCAACGCGGTCAACAACATGATCATGTCCGGCCTCACCGGGGTGGATTTCATCGTCGCCAACACGGATGCGCAGGCGCTCGCGACCTCGCGCGCCGAGCGCATCATCCAGATGGGCCTGCAGGTCACAGAAGGCCTTGGCGCCGGCGCCCAGCCTGAAGTCGGCCGCGCCGCCGCTGAAGAAACCATCGAAGAGATCCGCGATCATCTGATGGGCGCGCATATGTGCTTCGTCACCGCCGGCATGGGCGGCGGCACCGGCACGGGCGCAGCCCCCGTCATTGCGCGCGTCGCTCGCGAGATGGGCATCCTGACCGTCGGCGTCGTCACCAAGCCGTTCCACTTCGAGGGCATGCGCAGGATGCGCCTCGCTGAGGCTGGCATCAATGAGCTGACCAAGGCCGTCGACACGCTCATCGTGATCCCCAACCAGAACCTGTTCCGCATCGCCAACGAGAAGACGACCTTCGCGGACGCCTTCGCCATGGCCGATCAGGTGCTCTATTCGGGCGTCGCCTCGATCACTGACCTCATGGTCAAGCAGGGCCTCGTCAACCTCGACTTCGCCGACGTCCGCTCGATCATGCGCGAGATGGGCAAGGCGATGATGGGTACGGGCGAGTCCTCTGGCGACAACCGCGCGATTCTGGCCGCCGAGGCCGCCATCGCCAATCCACTGCTGGACGAAGTCTCCATGAGGGGCGCGCGCGGCCTCCTGATCTCGATCACCGGCGGCAGCGACCTCACACTTTATGAAGTCGACGAAGCGGCGAGCCGCATCCGTCAGGAAGTGGACGAAGACGCCAACATCATCCTCGGCGCGACCTTCGACGAATCGATGACTGGCCTCATCCGCGTCTCGGTCGTGGCGACCGGCATCGACCATCCGCTCAACGCCCGCGAAGTCGCCGCCAACGAAGCGCGCACCGCTGCGGAAGCCGCCCAGAAGCTGCGCGGCGTCGTCGCCCCCCGCCAGCCCGCGCCGGCCGAAGTCGTCGCCGAACAGCCGCAGGCCTATGAGGCCGCCCCGGCTTATTACCAGCCCGCCCCGGCGCCTGCCGCGACGCTCGCCCCCGCTCAGCCTGTGGCTCATACTCAGCCTGTCGCTCGCACCATGGCCTATGCCGAGCCTATGGCTATGCCTGCGCCAGTGCAGGAGGCCCATGCGGCTCATCCGGCGCATTTCATCCCGCCGGTCGCCGAGCAGCCGATGCGCGCGCCGCGTATGCCGACCATTGATGAGCTGCCGCTCCCGGCGCAGAACCAGCTGCGCGCCCAGCGCGGTCAGCCCGGCGAGACCCCGGACACCAAGCGTCGCACCCTGCTGGATCGTCTCGCCGCCTTCGGCATGAGCCGTCAGGAGGCCCCGCAGGTGGCTGCCGAGGCGCCTCGTCACGCTTCCAGCGCACCCATGGTTTCACGTTCGGCGCCTCCTAGCCCCGTCCATGCGGAATACGCAAAGCGCCCCGTAGCCCCCATGCAGGCCGCCATGCCCGCCGCTCCGGTCTATGCGGAGCCGCAGGCCCGGATGGCGCCTCCCGTGCGTAATTCCGAAGAGGATCAGCTCGAGATTCCGGCGTTCTTGCGGCGTCAGGCGAACTGAAGCGTCACTGTGCGCTGTTTCGGAAAATCCAGGCGCCCCGCGAAATCGGGGCGCCTATTTCGTTGATAATTAACGATTTATTAAATTTGCGCACGCAGATGCCGTGCTGGGGGACATTGTTACACATAGTAAGAAAGCGTGATTTTGCGCTGCCGCCACGCCGGCGTATTTTCGCCACGGTTTGAACGGTGCAGCCTGAGTCGGCGTGTCGTCTGGCGTAAGCTAGAGTGGACCGTGGTGGCCCTGAATGGGCTCTCCCCGGTTGAGTCCTTGAAGCGTCCGGCCCACCCGCCGCACGTCAAGAAGAGTGTGAATGGTATGATTGCAGCGAAACAGACGACCTTGCGTGAGCGCATCGTTCTGTCAGGCGCGGGTGTTCATTCGAACGCTCCTGCGCGTCTAGTCATTCATCCCTCCGAGCCCAATTCCGGCATCAGCTTCCTGCGCACTGGCCTGCCTGGCGGTCGCGAGCGTATGATTGAAGCCAAATATTCTCATGTTTCCATGACCGAGCTATGCACGGTGATTGGCGCGCAGGGCGAGTCAGTGTCGACCGTCGAACATCTCCTGGCCGCATTCTCGGGTCTGGGCGTCGACAACGCCGTTGTTGAGGTCGATGGGCCTGAGCTGCCGATTATGGACGGTTCGGCCGCCGCCTTTGTCGAGGCTATTGATCAGGTCGGCCTTGTTCAGCTCTCCGCCCCGCGCCGTTATATTAAGGTGCTCAAGCCAGTCCGTATCGAGAACGGCCGCTCCTTCTCCGAACTGCGCCCCGCCGACCGGGGCTTCCGCCTTGAAGTCGAGATCGATTTTGCCGCCGGCGCCATCGGCCGCCAGAAGAAGGTGATCGACCTCGATCCCGCGAGCTTCCGCCGCGAGATTTCCCGCGCCCGCACCTTCGGCTTCCTCGCCGACGTCGAGCGCCTGTGGAAAGCCGGTTTCGCCCTCGGCGCTTCCCTCGAAAACACGGTCGCCCTTGATGGGGACCGCGTAGTGAACCCGGGCGGCCTGCGCTATGGGGACGAATTCGTCCGTCACAAGACTCTGGACGCCATTGGCGATCTTGCGCTGGCTGGTGCGCCCATCATTGGCTGCTATCGTTCCTTCTGCGGTGGTCACAAGATGAATGTGTCGGTGCTTGAGGCCCTGTTCGCCGATCGCGCCAACTATCAGATCATCGAAGGGCAGTCCCGTCGTGAGGCCTCCCGCGCTGATCTAGGTCTTTCCCTTCGCGCTGTCTGATCGCCTGACGCTTCGTCACCTGTGACATGCAAGACGCATATCGACTGTTCCGCGTTTTAAAATGTTTAGGCCTGCGACCCCGACTTGCTCCGGCCATATTGTGGCTGTTCTGCAGGGGGTGCAGACCTGCGGTGGTGTTTCCCGCTTGTTTGCGCTAAATAGCGGAACACCGGTTTGGTGACCGATCCGTCCGATCCCTTTGAACGCTGGTTGCGAGTTTGGCATGATCTGCGCCCCCAAGATTGAGTCCCCGGCCCGTCTGCTGCGCATCACGCTGGCGGTGGCCCTCGCCCTGTCTGCGGCGGGTTGCTCCACGCTTGATTCTCTCAACCCGTTTGGCGGCGAGAAATACGAGACGAAGCTTCTTCCCGATGAGCCCGCTGATCAGATCTACGATCAGGGTCTTGCGCGCCTGCAGAAGGGCGACAGCGAGGGCGCGGCCAAGAAATTCGGCGATCTCGAGAAGCAGTATCCGTTCTCGACCCATTCTCGCAAAGGTCTGATCATGCAGACCTATTCGCAGTATCAGGGCGGTCAGTACGATGACGCCATCGCCACTGCGCAACGCTATATCGGCCTCTATCCGTCATCGCCCGACGCCCCCTACGCCATGTATCTGGCGGCCATGTCCTATTACAATCAGGTTCCCGACATTTCGCGCGATCAGGAGCGCGCTGAAAAGGCGTTGAACCTCTTCGTCTCCCTCGTCGAGAAATTCCCCAAGTCCGAATATACCGAGGACGCGAAGTATAAGATTCAGGTCACGCGCGATCAGCTTGCTGGCAAGGAAATGTCAGTTGGGCGCTTCTATCTGACACGCAAGAATTACACGGCCGGGGTCAACCGTTTCCGCGACGTCGTCGGCAAATATCAGACGACCCGTCACGTGGAAGAGGCGCTCTATCGCCTGACCGAAGCTTATTTGGCGCTGGGCATCGTCAACGAGGCCCAGACCGCCGCCGCTGTTCTTGGCCACAACTATCCCGACAGCCAGTGGTACAAGGACGCTTTCGCGCTCCTGAAGGGCGGCGGATTGCAGCCCAATGAAGACGCCGGCTCCTGGATTTCCAAGAGCTTCAAAAAAATCGGCCTCGGCTGAACGCCGCCTCATCATGCTGGCGCAGCTTTCGATCCGCGACATTGTTCTGATCGATCGGCTTGATTTGCAGCTGGGTGCGGGGCTTGTCGTGCTCACCGGCGAAACGGGCGCTGGCAAATCGATCCTGCTCGACGCTTTTTCGCTGGCGCTCGGTGGTCGCGGCGATGGCTCGCTTGTGCGCGAGGGCGAGGCGCAGGGGCAGGTGACGGCGGCTTTCGATCTGCCTCTCAATCATCCCGCGCTATTGGTCGCTGCGCGCCATGACCTCGTGATTGACGGCGATCTCATCCTGCGCCGCATGCAGATGGCCGATGGCCGCACACGCGCCTTCGTCAATGATCAGCCCGTCAGCGTGCAGGCCATGCGCGAGATCGGCGGGGCGCTGGTCGAGATCCACGGACAGCACGATGACCGCGCCCTCATCGATCCCGCCCGCCATCGCGCCCTGATCGATGCTTTCGGCGGTTTGAGCGCCGAGCTTGCGGCGACGCGCGAGACCTATGGCGCCTGGCGCAAGGCTCTGACGGAACTACACGCCGAAGAGAAGCGCATCGCCAAGGCGCGCGAGGACGCTGACTATCTGCGCCACGCGCATGAAGAGCTATCCAAGCTCTCGGCCCAGCCCAAAGAAGAAGAAACCCTCGCCGCCAGCCGCACCACCATGATGCAGGCCGAGAAGGTGACTGGCGAGCTGCGTGAGGCCCATGGGGCGCTGGCGGGCGATCACTCCCCCATTTCCATGCTCTCCTCGGTTCAGCGGCGTCTGGAGCGCCGCGCCGCGCAGGCGCCGACCCTGATCGAACCGTCCGTCAAGGCGCTCTCGCTGGCGCTCGACGCGCTTGAGACAGCAGCCCAGACCATCGATGGCGCCCTGCGCGAGGCGCGGTTCGATCCGCGCGATCTGGAGCGGGTGGAGGAGCGGCTCTTCGCCCTGCGCGCCGCCGCCCGCAAATATAACGTGCCTGTGCAGGAGCTGCCCGCGCTGGCGGGTCGCTTCGAGGGCGATATCGCCGCCCTCGATGCTGGAGAGGTCCGACTTGTTGCGCTTGGCAAGGCTGCGCGCGAGGCTGAAAAACGCTACGGCGCCGCCGCCGCGACCCTATCCTCTGGCCGCAAGAAAGCCGCCGCCGAGCTCGACAAAACCGTAAATGGCGAATTACCGCCCCTGAAGCTCGAAAACGCCCGCTTCTCGACCGTGATCGAGACCGACGCCGCCGCCGCCTCGCCTGACGGCGTCGATCGGCTGGAGTTCTGGGTGCAGACCAATCCGGGCACAAGGCCGGGACCCCTAATGAAGGTCGCCTCGGGCGGCGAACTCGCCCGTTTCATGCTGGCGCTGAAAGTGGCGCTTGCTGACCGTGGCTCCGCGCCCACGCTCGTTTTCGATGAGATCGACACGGGCGTCGGCGGCGCGGTGGCGGACGCCATCGGCCAGCGGCTGGCGCGCCTTGCGTCACGCGTGCAGGTGCTCGCCGTCACCCATGCCCCGCAGGTCGCGGCGCGTGCTGACGGCCATTTCCAGATCGCCAAAGGCGCGGCAGGCAAGAGCAAGCGCATGGCCACCCGAATCACCCCGCTCGTCGATGAGGCGCGGCAGGAGGAGATCGCGCGCATGTTGTCGGGCGCCACCATCACCGCAGAAGCGCGGGCGGCGGCGGGTAAGTTGTTACAAGGCGCTGGTTGATCCGCCCGGCGTCTTTGCGCCCGCCAATGGCTGCGCTACATCTGGCGCATGACGCAGCCCGCACCCATCGACCAGCTCACTCCCCGCCAGGCGCGGGCCGAGCACAAGCGCCTCGCTGACGAGCTTGACGCCCACGACCTCCGTTACCATCAGGAAGACGCGCCGGTCATATCGGATGCCGAATACGACGCGCTGCGCCGCCGCTTCGAGGCCATCGAAGCCGCCTTTCCCGAACTTGCGGGTTCGCTCTTTTCAACGCGCGTCGGCGCCGCCCCCTCCGAAAAATTCGCCAAGGTGCGCCATGCCGTGCCCATGCTCTCGCTGGGCAATGTCTTCGCCGATGAGGATGTCGAGGAATTCGTCGGTCGCGTGCGGCGTTTTCTGGGGCTGGCCGATGG
>CANBVC010000069.1 GCA_947372795.1 Beijerinckiaceae bacterium | reverse complement strand
CCGGAAGGAGACTCCACTGAACGACGCCATATGGAAGTGCGTCGGTTCGCGATCCACAAAGCGCAGGAAGGCGATCCTTCGGAAATTGAAGACAATCCCTAAAGTGATCCGGGTCACTGCCGGGCGGATCGCGAATACGTATTACCGCGTGGCTAAAGGTGAATCGTAGCCAGAGACCTAAATCTATTTTGATCCTTCGCCCTAACTCCCCTTTTCCACTTGGATCAGTCGATGGGAGCGGATCAATCGAAGCGGCCGATTTTTCAATGCGAGGTTGTCGAACGCGTTAGATTTGTTCCGCAAGCGATTCTTTCGCTGGTTAAAGTGTCAATCATAAGGAATGCCTAGAGCAGTGCGTTAAAGTGCTAACCTCATCGTTAAGGAATATTAATACGTATATATTACGTATAGTAATCTAATTTCAAATAAAAATAAGTCAGCTCACGTAATCAAAACTTTACCTGCGAACCTCAATATTATCCCGATCGCATTGGCCTGTCGCCGGTTGGCGATAGCGCGCTCGTAAAGAGGTCTGTGGATGTTGCGAGTGAGTTTTTCTGTATCTAAAAGCGTGCTGTTCGCCTTGATGATCAGTCCAGCCCGTTCGGCCGATTGGTATCCCGCGCCGCCGTCGCCCAAAATGATCGATGACTGGATCGTCAGCGTCGATACATCGACAACCGGCTCTTCATCGAAGTCCTATTTTATGGAAGCAGGCGCGACCGCCGCCATCCCCGGCTCCCTGTCCACCAGTGGCGCAAGGCTGCGAGTGGAAGGGCTTGCGGGGACCTATGAGTATCTCTCCGCAAACAAAATGCAGATCCGTGGTCAGCAGGTCGAAGGTGCGGCTCTTGGTGGTTATGAGTGGGTTGGGCCACGTTCGAAGTTCGCGGTCTATCTTGGCGGCATGGCGCTCAACACCGCGCTCTCACGGCCCGATCCCCACAATTCAGCGAATGGCGTGAGTCTGGGCCTAAAGGGAGCCATCGACTATTACGCGCGACCCTCGGAGCTGACCATGGTCTCCGCTTTTGGCGCATTTGCGACGAATGATAGCCAGTTCTTTACGCGTCTGAGGGTGGGTTACATGCTTCCGGGGGGCTTTTACATCGGGCCTGAGTCTGCCTTCATGGGCAATAATACTTATGCTCTCTGGCAGGTCGGCGCCTTCCTGACGGGTGTGCAGTTCGGGGCGGTCCAGGGCGGCCTGTCCATCGGTTACCAGCAGGACCGAGACCAGAAGTCCGGCATCTACGGTGCTGCGGACCTGCGGGTGCTGTTTTGAGCGGCCTCTTGCACCGCCTGCGCTGGGCCTGCTGGGGCCTCTTCGGGTCGATGATGCTGCTTCTCCTGACCCACCCGGTCAGCGTTCAGGCCCAGACGGCCCTGAGCGCCACCGCCGTCTGCGGCCTTGTCGTCTTCTCGTTCCTGCCGCGATGGGGTTGGGTGCAGCAGCTCTTTCTCGCGCTCGGGAGCACCGTGCTGCTTCGCTATCTCTATTGGCGTCTGTCCAGCACGCTGCCGCCGGTTTCGGATGTGGCGGGCTTCAGCTTCGGCTGCGCCGTGCTCGCCGCCGAGATGTTTTGCGCGTTCATCATGGCGATCAGTCTGTTGATCAATGTCGATCCTCTGCGCCGCAAACCGCTGTCGCGCGCAGACGACGCCGAACTGCCGACCGTCGACATCTTGATTCCCAGCTACAATGAGGACGAGAGCATTCTGGCTATGACGATCTGCGCCGCCAAAGGCATGGATTATCCCGCCGGGAAACTAAAGGTATGGCTCCTGGACGATGGCGGCACGGACCAGAAATGCGCCGACAAGGATCCGGTCAAGGCCGCTGCGGCCTACCGTCGACGCCTGTCCCTCCAGGGCCTGTGCCGCGAGCTTGGCGCCACCTATCTGACACGCGCCTTGAATGAACATGCCAAGGCCGGCAACCTGAACAACGGACTGACGCATTCCACGGGCGAAGTGGTCGTCGTGTTCGATGCGGACCACGCCCCCTTCCGCGGGTTCCTGCGGGAGACCGTCGGCTATTTCAGTCATGATCCGAAGCTGTTTCTTGTGCAGACGCCCCATGTGTTCCTTAATCCCGATCCCATCGAGAGGAATCTGCGCACCTTCGAGCGCATGCCGTCGGAAAACGAAATGTTTTACGGCGTCACACAATGCGGTCTCGATAAATGGAACGGCTCGTTTTTCTGTGGCTCGGCCGCGTTGCTGCGGCGCGCGGCGCTGGCGAGCGCCGGCGGTTTTTCGGGCATCACCATCACCGAAGATTGCGAGACCGCACTTGCGCTGCATTCGAAGGGTTGGACGAGCATTTATGTGGACAAGCCGCTGATCGCGGGCCTGCAACCCGAGACCTTCTCGAGTTTCATCGGGCAGCGCTCGCGGTGGTGCCAGGGTATGTTCCAGATTTTTCTCCTGAAGAATCCCATGCGGCTTGCGGGGCTAAAGCCGATCCAGCGCATCGCTTATTTGTCGAGCATGGCCTTCTGGTTCTTCCCGATTCCGCGCCTCGTTTTCATGATCGCGCCGCTGCTTCATATTTTCTTCGACATAAAGATATTCGTATCAAGCCTCGATGAGACCTTGGCCTACACGCTGTCCTACATGAGCGTGAATATGCTGATGCAGAGCTATGTATATGGGCATGTCCGCTGGCCCTTGATGTCGGAGCTTTACGAATATGTGCAGGGGGTCTTCCTGATCAAGGCCCTCGGCTCCGTCGCCCTATCGCCGCGCAAGCCCACTTTCAACGTCACGTCCAAGGGTGTGTCGCTGGAGCATGATCATCTCTCCGACCTTGCTTGGCCTTTTGTCGCCATATTTCTATTCCTTGTCGTGGCCACTGGGACGGCGGCGTGGCGCTATGTGAACGAACCCGGCGTCGCCGGAACGATGCTGGTGGTCGGCATCTGGAGCTGCTTTAATCTGCTCGTAGCTGGGGTCGCTCTTGGCGTGGTCGCGGAAAGGCGCCAGACGGAGCGGAACCCGCGCCTCCCGATCAGCCGCGCTGGCCTCCTCACTCTGGGCGACGAGGAGGTTCGCGTCGCGATCCACCATGTGTCCGCGTCCGACTGTGGTGTCGCTCCGCTCGGCTCCTTTAATCTTCCGGCGAATGTGGATGAAGTCGCCACCGGTTGGCTGACGGTTATTCCCGCCCATGGGGGCTCGCCCCATTCGCCTGTCGCCGTACGCTGCACGAAAGCCTCGGGCGCCAGCCTGGAGCTCGAGTTCGATGATCTGCGGCCCCAAAATTACCAGACGGTGGCCGAGCTGATGTATGGGGACACAGAGGCGATCAGTCGGTTTCTTACGCGCCGTCACAAACCCATCGGCCTGCTACGCGGCACGCTCCAGTTCGCGATCTGGGGGATCACCGAGCCTTTCCGCGCGCTCGTTCTGGCGTTCCGCTCTCCTCCTGTTCCGCAGTCTGCGGAAAACCCGCCGACGTCTGTGGGCGCAGCTCCCGAAAGCGCTCAACCAATTCTGTCGACGGCCGGGATCAACGAGGCCTCCTGGCTGGCCGCCATCGCCGAGCTGTCAGGCGTTCCCGTCCGAACCCGCTTTACTAGCGTCAATTCAGATGCTGCGCCCTTCATGCAGGGGGCCGAGTAAGCCCATGCGCATGGTCTCAAAACGTTCCGCATGCATCGTGCTGGCTCTTTGCGCAGCGCCCGCCTTGGCGCAGACCGACACGACGGCTTGGCCGCCGGTCGCGCCGGCTGGCGCGCGGATCCCGGTTTTCGCTGGTCTTGGCAAAGCGACAGACGCAGTCTCGGTCCGCGCCGAACGCAAGGACATCCGCCGATTGCCAGTAGGCCTCAAGGACTTCCGCTTCGACGGCGAGTGGGACGAAAGGGAATGGCCGGTCTATTTGACCGACGCGCAAGCGCGGGACGCCGCGAGCTTTCAGGTCGTCGCTCAATCCTCCATCTCCGTCCTACCGGAGGCGTCTGGCCTGACGCTTAGTGTCAATGACACGGTCATCGGCCGTCAGCGGCTCGGCGCGTCGAGCGGCTTTTCAAAACTTGGCTTCGATCTGCCGAAGGGCGTGTTGAAGCCGGGTTTCAACGCCATCCGCCTTAAGGCGGAGCAGCGCCACCGGGTCGATTGCACGCTGCCTGCGACCTATGAACTGGTGACCGAGATCAGGCCGGAACAGACGGGCTTTGTCTTCGCAGGTGAACGGCGTGCAGCGGGGATTGAGCATGTGGCGGACATGGCCGCCATTGCGCCGCGCGGCGATGGCGCCTTGTTGATCCGCATTCTCATGACCGGCAAGCTGACGCCGGACATGGCGGGCCGCGCCATCAGGGCGAGCCAGATCGTCGCCGTGAGTAGCGGGTCATTGCAGCCGCTGGTGGAGTTTGGCTCTGCCGGAACTGATGGCTCAGGACTCGATATCGCCTTGGGTATGCTTGAGGAGCTGCGCGCGCTTCCCGATTTCGCCGACTTCGGCGCGGTGACCGGCCCTCGTTATGGATTCCTGCCCGAGCGCCCCAACCGTGCGCCCACATTCGTCATCACCGGCCTTAACGGCGCAGATCTCGATCAGGCGCTCGACCGGTTGGCGCAGGAGACGCAGGCGTTGAAACTGCGCGGCACGGACGCTGGCAAACGTGCGGCCATGCGGCAAGCCGGGCGCGACGCAAGCGGGGAGCTGGAAGTGATGGCGCTCGGCGAGGCCGGCTTTGGCGGAGCAGTCTTCTCTGGTCGGCTTTTGCGCGTGGGTCTCAATGTGGCGATGCCCATGGATTTCATGGGCGCAGATTATGACCGCATGACGCTGCAACTCGGGGGCTCCTACAGCGACGCGCTCGATCGGGACGCGCGCATTCTGGTCTCGATCAATGGCGCCGACGCAGCCATGCAGCCCCTCGCCCGCAGCGGCGCCCGCGATCTTTCTTTGAACCGCATGTTCCTGCCGCTGAGCTTGATGCGGCCGGGAGTGAACCGGATAGACATCACGGCTGAACTGCCTGCGGCGAGAGACCCCGCCTGCATTCATGGTGCGGGCGTCGAAGCGAGCCGCCTGCAACTTCTTGATCGCAGCGAGCTCACGCTGCCGAAAGTCGCGCGTGTGGCGCGCGCGCCTGATCTGTCCATGACGGCGGCGGGGGGCTTTCCCTTCCTGCAAGAGGGCGCGCGGCCGATCCTCTTTGTCCCCAACCCTGATCGCTCCACCATGTCATCGGCGGCTACCCTTGCTGCGCGCATCGCCGTCGCAGGCCGCCGCCCGGTCGATTTCACCTTCACGATGACGGCGCCCGCCCTTGATGCAGGAGATGTGCTGATGGTCTCTCCGGCGCCGACGCTCGATCCGCAATTGATGCAAGCGGCCGGGCTTGACCCCGAGCGTGTGCGCCTCGCCTGGCGCAACGAGCCCAAAAAGTCTGTTAGCAACGGCGCGCGGCCCGTTGCTCTGGGCTCGACGCGCCATTGCGATCTGCCGGGCGCCGAGCCAGCCGCCCCCAAGGTTGTAGCGAGAGCCGAGCCGTCCGCTCCATCCTTCAACCTCGCCAGCTTCGAGAGGCCGTTCAGGATGTTTTCCTTGTTTTTTGGCCAATCGAACGCGCAGGAGGTGCGCGCCTTGGAAGCGGGCGCGCTGTCACAAGCATCCGTGCTCACCATGAGCCAGGGCTTTCCCGCCACAGATTCCCTAAATCTATGGACCCTCGTCACCGCGCCGGACGCCGCCTCGTTGAAGGCTGGCGTCGATTGTCTCACCCATCCTCGCATCTGGGCCAGCGCCAGCGGCCGCCTGAGCGCGTTGCAAGCGGACGAAACGGTTCTATCAGTTCGTGACGACGAGGGGCGGCGTTACTACGCGCCCACCTCGTGGAGCCTTGGCAATCTGCGCCTGATCGGCGCGGCGTGGCTCTCCCTGAATTCCTTCGCTTATGTGGCCGCTTGCCTTGGTCTGGTCCTGTGCCTCGCGGCGTCCACGCTTTGGCTCGTTCTGAACGCCGGCCGGAGGGTTAAGTGACCAAATATCCCTTCGTAACAATGCAAGCTTTAGGTAGCCTCTTCGCTTTGGCTTTCGTCATGCTGATCATGACCGCCAACGTGGCCGCCGAACCCGTCGGCGGAGAAGTCCCGCTGCACGGCATGTTGCAGCAAAAGGACGCGTGGCACGCCTACAAGGCGCGTTTCGTGACAGCCCAGGGCAGGGTGGTGGATACGGCTAACGGCCTTGTCAGCCATAGCGAAGGGCAGGGCTACGGCATGTTGCTCGCCGTCGCCGCTGACGACCGGGCCAGCTTTGAACGTATCTGGGGCTGGACAAGGGCGAACCTGTTCATCCGCAATGATGAACTCGCCGCGTGGCGTTGGGAGCCAGACAAAAGGCCCGCCGTAGCCGATGTCAACAATGCGTCCGATGGCGATCTGCTGATCGCCTGGGCTTTGGTTGAAGCAGCGGCCGCCTGGCCTGATCCCAGCTACCGTGTCGCTGCGCGGCGCATGGCGCTCGACATTGGTCGCAAACTGGTGATGTTCAAAACGCCGATGGGGTCTTTGCTGCTGCCGGGCGCAAGCGGGTTTGCGGCGGAGAATCGCCCCGACGGACCTGTGCTGAATCTCTCCTATTATGTTTTTCCCGCCTTTGCGCGCCTGCCGCTCGTCGCGCCGGAGTTCGATTGGAACAGTCTTGTCACTACGGGCCTGCGGCTGATCGAAAGTGCACATTTTGGGCCTGCCAAACTGCCAAGCGATTGGGTGGCGCTCAAATCCGGGCAGCCTCATCCAGCGGCCGGATTTCCGGCGGAGTTTTCCTACAACGCGATCCGCATTCCCCTCTATCTGGCGTGGGCGGGTTTCGACCAGCCGCGATATCACTTCAGTTTTCTTCAGATGTGGGGCAAGCGCGGGTCGCGTGGATTCCCGCTTGTCGATCTTGCGAAGGGTCAAGCCGCCGCATGGGTCGAAGAAGCGAGTTACGAGGGGATACCGGCGCTGAGCGCATGCGCGATGAAAGGCTCTTCGTTCCCGAGCTATCTGCGGTCTCCTCAAGCGCTTGATCATTATTATCCGGCGACTTTGCAATTGCTGGCGTTGACCGCCGCCAGGATGAGGTACCCGTCATGCTTGAAAGATTGATATCGTCGCGGGCCAGATCTGTGGCGCTGGTTCTGTGCTTTGGCTCTTTGTCCTGCGCGCAGGCCCAGGAAGTCGATGAGAGCGCCCTGCGATATTATGCCGCCCAGGGCCAGACGCAACGCGTCGAGGCCGAGGCGCGGCGCTTGTCTGGTCTTTTTCCTGGCTGGTCCATGCCCGAAGATATCTGGTCGGCGCGCCTGCCCATGGGCGACGAGGAGTCGCTCTGGGCATTGTATGCGGCGGACGATCTGGGCGGGCTCAAGCGCGCGATCGCCCAACGCCAGACTATGGAGCCGAGCTGGCGCCCATCCGATGATCTGCTCCGCAAGATCAAACGAAAGGAGGTGCGCGAGCAGATCCTGAGCAAGGCTACGAAGGCGCAATGGTTCGCCATCTGCGATCTCGCGAGCGAGCGCCTGATGGGTGGTTTCGCTGATGACGCAGCGCTTTCCTGGACCATCGCGGAGGCTTATGCACGCTGCGATCGTAAGGCTGAGGCCCAATCCATATTCTCGCGCCTCCTCCAACGCAGCACGGATCTGAACGAGCGCCGCGTCACTATTTTGAAAGCGCTTGGCGCCTTGCCCATGGCGGATGTGGAACAACTGCTGGAGATTGGCCGAAAAACGGCTACCGGCGCTTCGGAATTCTCGGAACTCGCGAACGATCTCACGCGCGGTCGTATCGCGGCCATACTGCAGGGCGAACGGGAGGACTCCATCGACGCCGCGCAACTTACAGAGTTCGAAACCTATGCCGAGGCCTCGAAAGAGAGAGGGGCGGTGGAGCTTCTGGCTTGGCTCGCCTTGCACGAAAACAGGCTAGAATCTGCGCTGAAATGGTTTCAGGTGGCGCGTGCGCGTGGCGCCGATCCCGTCAGCGCCCATGGTTTGGCGCAGACGCTTTTGCGGCTTGGCAAGCTGCGCGAGGCCGAAGATGTCGCTTTCAACTCGCGCGAAACTGTCACAGCTAACATGATCCTCTTTATCGATATGTTCGAGTCTCAACTGACCAAAGCAACCCTGCAGCCCATCGAGCCCAACAGGTTGCTACGCTACGTCAAGGTCACGTTGGAAGCGCGCTCAGGCGAAGGCGCGCAGGCGCTCGGCTGGTACGCCTATAAATCCTGCCAATTCGCAACGGCGCTCGATTGGTTCCGACGCGCAAGCGCTTGGCTACCAAGGGAAACGACCATCCTGGGTCAAGCGGTCAGTTTGCAGCGCTTAAAGAAACAAAGGGACTTCATGGAATTAGTTAACCGTTACGATGGATTGTTCCCGACTGTGGTTGGTCTGGCTTTCAAGGATGAAAGCGAAGCCATTGGTGGCTCTTGCGTTGGACCTGACAATCGCGCGCAGCCGCGTTCATCGGAGGTCGCCAGCCTCAGGGAGAAAATATCCATGATGCAAGTGCCGCAGCCCGGCAATGTTTATGACCAGACGGGTGCTTCAAACCACTCGTTAAAGGCCAAGGACTTCCCGATCGCTGTAGCATCGGAAAATCCCCTGCGCTTTCCTGATCCGGCAGGCTCGAAAGCGAAGTCGGTTGTCGCGCGCCCTCAAGATCTCGACCAGCGCCCCCTTATTGCTCGTCGTGTGTCGGGCGTTGTGGCCATGCCCTATGAGCAGTCTGGCCTAAAACTTTCTCCCAGCTGGAACGGCGAAAGCGTTCCAAGCGCCGCGTCAACAGTCGATAGTGCGCCGGCACAAGGGACGCTCGCTTCACAGGCGGTTCGTAATTTACCATCCGCAGCAAGCGCAAGTGCGATGCTGGCGAACAGCGTCGACGTCATCGGCGGGCAGGCTGTCGCCCAGCGTTTGAAACGCTGAGAAAGTGGACGTGGCCAATGCCAACCAACGCAGAGGCCTGCAATCGTTATCGCATTGACCAGCTTTGCCCAAAAGTGAGTGATATGATGTCGCAGCGTATTTTGGTTATCGAAGGTGATCCTGCTCTACGCGATAAGATGTGGCGACTTCTCTGCGACTATGGACATCAAGTAGATTTAGCCGCAAACGGCGTCCAAGCGGTTGGACAGTCGCTCAGGTCTCGCTTCGACACTGTGATAATGGATTTGAGCCTTACCGATATCGGAGGCAGCTTTCTTGCCGGTTTGTTGGAAGCGGATGGTGCGCGCGGGCCAGCGCCCTCGCTGATAGGCTTGGTGGAGCTTCGCTATTCGCCTGCGGTGAGGAGTGTGTGCGGAGGTCTTTTCAAAGCTATTCTTTCAAAACCCCTTCGGTCAGCGGCGCTGCTTGATGCAATCAACGCCGCCTGCATTCAGCCTACGGCGATGGCTGCTGGCTTGGCGTCACAGCGCCAGGGGCGCTATCGTATTGAAGCGCCGCATGCCGCGCGCGATCTATCAAAAGCGCATTGGCGACGCTGGGGCCTGCAAACGCGGCCCAGGGTCTTTGCCTGTCCCAGGCCAACAATGGATCAGGAAAAAGCTCTGAAATTATGCTTCGATATGGTCAGCCCGCGAGATGCTGATCTTATCATTTTGCTCGAACGTCATGGAATGAGCGAGGCGAAACGGTTGGCTCCATTCGCCGATAAGATTCACCGCCCGGTCATCGCATTAAGTCCGGATCATTCCGATCTTTGTGAAGCGGTGTTTGAAATAACTTCAGAAACGTCATGGCGCCAAATTGCATCGTTAGTACGCCGAGGCCAGACGCCATCCGCCATAGCTCCTCAAGTGGAGACTGAATTGGGTGCTTCGGCTTCTGCCGATAGAGTAATGCCGCAAACCCATGAAAAAGCTGGTGACGAGATGGCTCTCCCCCAGACGAGACCATTTGATGGTGGGCCGAATATTTTGCGGGAAGTAAATCAGAAGCGAGTAGAAAGAGCGCCCTTGGCGGGCGTGGGTGAAAGCGCCGGCGGCGCGGGGGATCATGGGAAGACGCCGGTAAAAACGGAGCAATTCGGTAATCAGGAGCGACCTTCTTATGGTTGGAATGCAGACGCACAAGTGCGCGCGGGCGCACACGTGCTTCTAATCGAAGGCAACGAAATTGGCAGCCCCGGTCTAACGCTGGCTCTGGCGAGAGCAGGGCATATTATCTGCCGCGTTCAGGATCCTCAGGCTTCGAGGCTCGCAGCCGCTGGGACGCTGTTTGATGTGGGCGTGATCGACGTGGATACGAGCTCCGAACCGCACATCGACCTGCTAGGGTTGGTGCGGTCGTTGCGAGGCGTTCAGCGAGGTTTACCAATTATATTGGTTGGATCTGAGCTAGGTCAACAGCAAAGACATGACATTGCGAGGGCGGGGGGTATCTCGCTTCTTGCAAAGGCGAGTGCGCAAGAAAATTTAGTTGAAGCGGTTTCTGCCGCCATTTGCGATGGCAGTCCTCGTTCGCATTTGTCAGGAGTGCATTAATTCGACTGTTCGCCGAGGTATCGACCGCTGGGAGATATCTCTGCTAAGGTTTAATGCCTGAATTAAACGCCGCGATTGAAATTTTTGTTGGCTAGCCGGAACGAATATTGTGCGCACAAAGGCGAAGGCAGTCTTTGGCCAGCAACCGCTTGCCTCCATCCGCTAGTCTTGGAAGCCTTATTCGTGGCATGCGCTGCTCTCAACGCTATGCTACATCCTTTTTCGTCAAGGCTCTGGCAGCTCATTGCGGATGGCATAGGGGTGGCGGGGCTCGAAGGTATTGCACGGGTCGTTTGACGGGGGCAACTTTCGTTGCCGTTGCCTTGCTTCATTGCGCACAATCGTGCCGCATATCTTTCTGGCCAAATGGGGCGTGTTTTAAACGCAGCTTGATCCTTTTTTATTTTCTTTTTTTTGATATATTATCAACGGCAGATGCATCCTACTCTTTCTACGAGTTCGCGAAGCGCTATTCGCTTGCGCCTCCACCGCGCCCGTATAATCGTCGGGTTGCGCTACCTGACGCTTGAGGAGCTCGAGAGCGAAATCGTCGCCCTGATCAGGAAGGGCTTGCTTCGCGCAGATTGTCGACAAGACAACACAGCGATCTGCAAGGCGCTCTATTCGCTGCCGGACCGCCACTTTGGCGGCAGCATATGATGTGTCACCGAACAACGTAGGATCCCATTGCCAGACACTGCAAGAACCGTGTCACCGGTCGACAACTCCGCGCCGCCCAGGTTTTGGCTGAGCTGACCCAGCGGACGCTGGGGCGGTACTGGGCGTTGATGAACGCGCAGTCCGCTTTTGGGAGCGCAAGTACGACCGGCGGCCCACCAGCACCCCGAACGAGGCCCGCATCGATCAGGCGTTGCTGGAGCGGGCCGTTATTTTGTTCGCCGAGCCGACGCCCGGGGCAAGGCTGGGGAAATAATTTCCGGCCCGGCACGGTTGCCGGAAAGCGGTAATTACCGGACATTTATTCGCGCGCGCGACCGGTTTCCGGCGAAGTGACAGGACCGTGACACCACCCTGAATAATCCGGTCGCATGGTCCCAGCACTTGTCAGCGACAGGCGCAGGAACGCCATCGGGCGGCGAGTACTCTGAATTGTTGGTAGCTATATGGTAGCTAGGGCATTTCCGCCGAAGACTAAAATTTAACTAAGTAATTGATTTTATTGGCGCAGAATTGAGAATATGAGGAATAACACCTATATTATTGAATTAATTATATAAATTGCTAACGCGAAACTCGCCAAACCCACTCTCAACCGATGCTTCTCATTCAATTTGGTAACACCCGAGTATGGACTGGATGCGTGAGAGGACTGCGATGAATGCAGAAGCCCGCCATGGCGACCGTCTTGGGGATGGCCTTGCGCTCGGCATAATCTCATAGTGACCTTGGACGAGCGCCTAGGGGTTGATGGCTTTCAACCATGCAAGCGGTTCATCAGAGCCTTCGTAGAGTTGCGAACCAGCGCCGTGTCGGTCGCGTAGCTGCTCATGGCGACGCCGTCTGCAAGGCGACGGCAGGCCGCTGTCCGATCCGGGATGGCAAAGGCGTATCGGGTCAATCTCGACGCGCTCGACGCCGACATTTTTCCCTAAGCCGCTGAGCATCGAGGGCGAACGCCTTGAGAACAAGCCCACGCTGGAAGACGCCGACGTCTGCTTCGGCGCTCTTTTGCGCATCGGTTTTCCTAGCTATCGACAACGATCTATTCTATCACGCCCAGCGCGAACGCCGTTCTGATGAGACCTCAACCGTTGACGGCTTCCAGCCCCGCAATGGACGTAGGCTTGAGCCTTGCGCCTCGCCTCTAACCCGTGCCTGTGATGAGCTTCAAGGCCGCCGTCTGCATAGGCCAGACAGCGCGCCAGGCCGCCTCAAGGCCAGGTTCCACGCCAAGCAGGCTCACATAAGTGGTCGGCGGACGGCCGTGAACATCGAGAGGTTTGCGCGCCAGCATGCGCGACACGGGAATACCCCCAGTTCGCGCCCGCCCGCAGGCCAACGGCAGGCACTGGCATGATAGCGCCAGGCGATAGAAGGCCGCCGGAGTCCAGGGTCTCACGTGTGTGGGATCGTCCCAGAAGCTGGGGAAGGCATGGTCCGTAGGGTCGTCCGAGGCGCGCGGCATGGCGGCAAGTTCGCTGGGGGCTTCGATCCAGATCAGCCCGCCCGGCGCCGTCACCCGCGCCAGTTCCGCAAAAAAGGTAACCGGCTGATCCAGATGCTCCAGCACATGGGACGCGAGGGTCAAATGACCAAGATCGTTGGGCAGGGCGAGTTGCACGCCGTTCATCAGAGCGAAACCCGCCGCAGCGGGGCGGCCCGGCGGCTCGGCGCGATCAAGGCCGATCAAGCGGTGACCATGCGACGCGCAAGCCTGCGCCAGTCGCCAGCCAAAACAGCCGACGTCGAGCACCAGGCTGTCTTGCGGCAGATCGGCGATCATGTCGGGGGCGTCAGGAGCGGTGGCGATCATGGAGACAGGTTCCTCAAACGATATGCAGGCGCCCCGATCCTTCCCGCAGCAGCGGGGTTGACGCACCAAAATCGCCATGGTGGTCTTTCAAAAAAAAGATCG
>CANBVC010000068.1 GCA_947372795.1 Beijerinckiaceae bacterium | reverse complement strand
CCTTCAGGGAAGATCACGAGATGCTGGCCCGCGCGCACTTCCTTGATCAGACTGCGGGTCGACAGGGGCTTGGCGGGGTCCATTGGGAAACAGCGGGCCATGCCCAGAAACGGTCTCACCCACCAGGCCTTGGCGATCTGCCAATCAATCGCGAAGACAGGCTTGTTGTCGAGGATCGACAGGATAACCGGCGCGTCGAGAAACGACACGTGGTTGAGTGCGATGACGCAACGCTCCCCAGCCGCGTCGAGATTTTCAAGGCCACGTACTTCGAGGCGGAACGCCAGTTTGAAAATGGCGTTCAGTGTTTCTCCCGCCAGATTGCCGGGCAGGGCGCGAAATAGCCAAAGTCCGAAGACTGCATTGAGAATGCCGAGCGCCAGAAGCAGCGCAGGCTCGCTGACGCCCGCATCCTGCAGAGCCGCCACGAGTAACGAACCGCCTACGATGAAGATGGAGTTCATGATATTGACGGCTGCGATGACGCGCGCGCGACGGTCTTCCCCGGCCCAGGCCTGAATTGCGGAGAAGATGGGCACCACGAACATGCCGCCTGCCGCCGCGAGCCCCATCACATCGATGGCGATGCGCAGTCCCGCAGCGCTGCTGAAAAAAGCGCCAAGCGCCATCTCGCCGCTGGCCTTGGGCAGGCCGAGGGTCGCGACGCCAAGGTCGACGAGAAACGCCGCCATGAGCAGCCCGGAAAGGGGCACGGGCAACAGGCGTATGCGCCCATTCGCGAGGATTGCGGCGAGCACCGAGCCAAGCCCCACGCCAATGGCGAAAAGGGCGCTGATGGCGGTCTCGACGTCAATGCCGCCGCCGATGCGGTTTTTGATGAGGACCGGGGCCAGCGATAGCGCAACGGCGCCTGTCATCCAGAACCAGCTGACCGCTACGCCGCCGATCCACAGCCGCCGATCGGCGGCGAGTTCCCTGACCAGCCTTCCGGTTGAGGCGAAGACATTGGCGCTGGGGCGCAGATGCGGCGCGGCAGCGCCTGTAGCGGGAATGAAACGGCTCGCCCCCCAGCACAGTACCGCGATCATCATCAGTTGCACCACGACGCCAAAGGGGTCGCGTCCGTGGTCTGCCGCATAGCCACCCACGATGAGCCCGCACAGGATCGCCAGAAAGGTCGCGCCTTCGATGAGAGCGTTGCCCGTCGGCAGTTCGTGCGTCTCGAGGTGGTCGGGCAGTATCCCGTATTTGATCGGGCCAAATAGGGCCGCGACGACGCCGAGGCCAAATAGAGCGGCATAAAGGAGCGGCAGGGAGCCGAACCAGAAGCCCGCGGCGGCGATCATCTGCACGCCGATCTCAGCCAATTTCAGCCGCCTCGTGATGACGGCCTTGTCGTTGGAGTCCGCAATTTCGCCGCCAAGCGCAGAAAGAAGCAGTGAAGGCGCGATGAAGATGCCTACCGCCAGGGTGATCAACGAGCCAGCGGCGTCTTCACCCAGCTTGAACAGGATGAGCATAGCCAGCATCTGGCGCACGAAATTATCGTTGAAAGCCGAGAAGAACTGGCACCAGAACAGGGGCGCGAAACGCCTCGCCGACATCAATTTGACGAACATGACATCCCTCGCAAAGCGCGCTCCCTCATGTTTCCTCATGTTTTCATGAGTGAATATTCACTAACAATCTCGTCCTAAACGGTCAAGGCCCTGGTAGGCCTATTTCCTGTTCGCCAGCGATGGGTCGGCAGGCCCTGCGGCTGAGAGCGCCCAGGTGAAAAGCGCGGCGGCGAGCGAGGCGACACACATGATGATGAAGACCGCGTCGTAGGCTCCGGTCCCATCGAAGAGCACCGCGCCAAGATATGCGCCCAATCCTCCGCACATGTGATGGATCATCACGATCAGCCCGCCGATCGCCCCAAGATTGCGGGTTCCAAAACTGTCACGGATGAAGAGGACCGTGAGCGGCGCGGTGGCTAAAAATGTTACGCCGAAGACAAGCGCGAAGATCATCACCGAAAGCGGCGACTGATCTACGGCCACAAGGCCGAATACGGCCACGCGGGCCACAAAGGTGGCGATCGTAGGCGCGATGGGGCCTGATTTGTCGCCCCAACCGCCCGACAGAATGACCCCGACGAGGCCGGTGATCCCCATCACTGCCAGCAGATTTCCGGCCATATAGGCGTCCAGTCCTCGGTCCTGCGCGAAGGCGACGACGTGGGTTATGACGAAGAAATCGTCAAAGCCGCAGATTGCGAAAATCCCCACAAGAAGCCAGAACTGCTTGGTGCGCGAAGCCTCGCGCAGAGTCATGCCATATTGTGAGGCGGCGCTGCGGGCTTTCGCGTCCGCCGCTTTTCCGGGCACGGCGGCAATGATCAGCGGTATCAGCAGGAAATGGGCGGCGCCGACCCAGATATAGACCGAGCGCCAGCCGATACTGACCATCACCGCCGCCAGCACCGCCACCACGATCAGTTGACCGACGCTCATGCCGCCAAGCGCGATCGCGTTGGCCATGCCTGCGCGCTCCGGATAGGCACGGGTCACCATCACGGCGACGGGAGTCGTCGATGCTACACCGTTGCCGATGGCGAATGCGACTCCATAGAGAAGAAAGGCGTGCCACGGCTCGGTGACGAGGCACATGGCGCCGATGGTGATCCCGCCGAGCGCTACACCCCCGCCCAGCACCAGGCGCAGGCTCATGCTGTCTGCGATTTTGCCTGCGTAAAACATGGCGATGGCGGTGACGACCTGAAATACCCCGACCGTTATGCCCAACTCGCTGCGTCCCCAGCCCAGCTCCTCCACCATGGGCTTCAGAGTGAGGCCAATGGCGAGCCGCGCGCCGCCGCCGATGAATAGCAAGAGAAACCCGGCGACCAGGATCAGGAACGGGCGCGACTTTGTGGTTGGCATGGGGAGTCTCTTGAAGCGCGATGAACGTTAGAATTCGTATCGCAATTCATCGGCGCTTACCAATTTCTGGACGACTCAGCCGCCCACGGGCTCGGCATGGCCAACAATGCGCGAGATCGCTGGCTCCGCGTGTCGGGCATGGCGATCAAGCTGGTCGACTGCATCATGCACCTGATCGACGGTGAGGCTCTGATCCGCCCGGCAGTGATAATTGACCACAAGGCCACTCGGCGTTTCGCGCACCCGGACATGGTGGACGTCGCTGATTACCCCGCCGTCCTGAGCCGCTTGCGCCAGCACAGCTTCAATGGACTTGACCTGTTCAGCGGTGGCGTCGCGACCGCTCAGTTCGGCGACCTCCAGTGGCTCCACATGGGTCTCCACCTCGATTCCCGGCCCAATCTCCGCCTCAATGGCCTCCTCCAGCTGGGAGGCGATTTCATGGGCGCGGCCGAGGGTCATTCTCCCATCAAGTTCAAGATCGAGGCTGATGGCCTTGGCCCCGTTGATTTCCTGCACGGTGACGTGATGGATCGCCAGCCTGCGCCGGGCGGCGATGAGCAGCACAAGCTCCAGCGCGCTCTCGTCATCGAGCGCTACGGGATTAGCCGTGATCGTGACGCTGACCTCAGGCGCTATGGTGGCTATGGCGGCTGCGACTTCCTGTTTGACGGTTAAAGCGCGCTCCAGTGGCATGTTGCGGGGAACAAGGATGCCCACTTCGCCAAGCACTTGCGCGCCCGCAGGACGTAAGCGCACGCTATCCACACTCACAACGCCCGAGACTGCGCCGACGCCTTTCCTGATGGCGTCCGCAAGCCCCTTTGGCGCTGCGTCCACCAGCGTGTCGATGGTCCGCCGCCCCAGCCGATAGCCCGCGATGGCGATGAAGATCGCCACGCCCACTGCGGCAAGCGTATCGCCCTGCTGGTAGCCGAAGCGTGACGCGGCAAGCCCCAGCATCACCATGATCGAGCCGACTAGGTCGCTCGAAAAATGCAGCGCATCCGCCGCCAGCGCATCGCTTTTGGTCTGCTTTGCGATGGCGTCGAGCGACCGCCAGCGCACCAGATCCACTGCAATCGATACCACCAGTACGGCGAAAACCGGCCAGGTCGCCTCCACAGGCTCTGCTACATGGCCCATCAGTCGGCGCACCGCCTCGAACATCACAAATGCCGCAAGCACGATCAGCAGGCCGGTCTCCGCCAGCGCCGCCACAGCTTCTACCTTGCCGTGGCCGTAGTGATGCTCTTCATCGGCGGGCTTGCCCGAGGCGCGGATGGCGAAATAGGTGAGGATTGTCGCGCCCGTGTCGAGCAGTCCGTGGCCCGCTTCCGACATCAGCGACAGCGAACCGGAGAAGAGGCCCGCCGCGAGTTTCCCTACTGTCAGCAGGGCGCTAGCTGAAATCGAAGCGAGCGCCGCTTGTTCCTTGAGGTCGTGGGCTTCGGTCATGAGCAAATCAAGGTTGGAGGGGCGTTGGGAGAACTATCTTGAAAGTGGCGCGGGCGCGACTCAAAATGGCGCGATATGCTCTGTGAATCATTGGAGGTTGAGCAATGCGCTATCTGCACACAATGGTCCGCGTGGCCAATATCGACGACTCCCTGGATTTTTACTGCCATAAGCTTGGCCTCGAAGAGGTTCGGCGTGTGGAAAGCCAGCAGGGTCGCTTCACGCTCATATTTCTCGCAGCGCCCGAAGATGTCGCCTCGGGCAAGGAGCATCGCGCACCGCTCGTTGAGCTGACATACAATTGGGATCCCGAGAGCTATACGGGCGGGCGCAACTTCGGCCATCTGGCCTATGAGGTGGACGATATCTATGCGCTTTGCGACCATTTGATGAAGGCGGGCGTGACCATCAACCGCCCGCCGCGTGAAGGCCGCATGGCCTTCATCCGCTCCCCCGACAATATCTCCATTGAGCTTTTGCAGAAGGGCGACGCCCTGCCGCCGCAGGAACCCTGGCTCTCCATGCCCAACATCGGCGTATGGTGAGGCGATCCGGCGGGGCTGCTCAGGCCCCGCCAGTCTGCGCGTTCTGGCCGTAAGATTTGAAGCGTTCGACGCAGCGCATGATCTCGTCATCGGGCAGGATCACTGGGGTTCCCGCGAGGTCGGCGAGATAGCTCTGCCGCGCGAGGGTCTCCAGCTCCACGGCTCGATGCATCGCTTGCGCAAGATCAGCGCCGGTTGCGATCATGCCGTGATTGCCAAGGAGAACACCGTGCCGAGGGCCGAGCCCCTTTATCACGAGATCAGATAATTCCTGCGTGCCGAATGGCGCATAATCCGTGCAAGCGATTTCCGGCCCGCCAAAGGCAGCGATCATGTAATGGACCGCTTTAATCGGACGGCGCAGGATCGACAGGACCGTGGCATAGGTTGAATGGGCATGAACCACCGCCCCGACATCCGGCCGCGCGCGGAAAATGTCGAGGTGGAAGCGCCATTCGCTGGACGGCTTCAGCGGGCCTGTGAACGCGCCATCGCCATCGAGCGGCATGAGGGCCAGCGAGGCTGGCGTGAGCGCCTCATAGGCTACGCCACTGGGTGTGATGAGCATGGCTTCGCCCACGCGCGCGCTCAAATTCCCCGAACTCCCCTGGGTGAGGCCGAGAGCGGCTAGAGATTGCGCATGCGCGATCAATTGTTGGCGAAGCTCGATATCCTGCATGAATGAAAGGTAACATTGCTGCTGCGGGTTGACGAGAGGCGCCCAGCTTGCGAGTTACTGGGCACATTCACCAAAGGGGAGGCCCCATGTCCGGATTATCTTATGCTGTGGCGCAGAAGCTGCTCGCCGATACGCTCGCCCATTGCCGCGCTCATAATTTCAACCCGATGGGTGTCGTGGTTTTGGACGCCGACGGCTCGTTGCGCGCTGCTGGCACCGAGGATGGAACGACCTTTCTGCGTTGGCGCGTGGCCTATGGCAAAGCCTATGGCGCGGTTGCTTTCGGCATGCCTTCGCGTCGCCTGAACACCATGGCGGCTGAACGTCCGCATTTCGTCAACGCGCTAAACGGCCTTGCGGATGGAAATATTGTGCCCGTGCCGGGCGGCGTGATGATCCGCGACGCCAACAAGAAGATCATCGGCGCCATCGGCGTGTCCGGCGACACCTCCGACAATGACGAAGCCGCTGCGGTGGCGGCGATCCAGATCGCAGGTTTTGTGGCCGATATCGGCTGATCTACCATTTGATCTCGATTATTCAGGGGCGCTGCGACATCAGCGCCCCTTTTTTGCGCCTTGAGCGGAACTTCACCGGGGCGCGGGCGTTGGCTAAGGTCTCAGTCAAATGATGGTTGCGCCCGGCCGTGATGCAGTCCTCCCTCGCCACAACCATACCTGCGCGCGCGCTTGATGCGCTTGAGGCATCCCTGTTTGCGATTGATCAGGCGGCGCTTTTCTTTGATGTCGATGGCACACTGCTCGACATAAAGCCTGAGCCTGACGATGTGATTTGCGATGAAGATCTTCGCGCTTTGCTTGAGCGTCTCGCCGCCTGCAGCCATGGAGCGATCGCCCTTGTCAGTGGCCGATCTCTTGCTGACGTCGACCGCATTTTCTCACCCTTGAAGCTAACAACCGTTGGCCTGCACGGCGCCGAGATGCGCGATGGGCGTGGAGTTGAGCGGCGTGCAGACCCACGTGTCATGGATCATGCACGCAAGGCGGTTCACCAGTTCGTCAAATCGCACGATGGACTCATGCTGGAGGATAAGGGCGGGACGCTGGCGGTGCATTATCGCAGGAGGCCAGACCTTGGCGCGCTCACGCTTGGCTTTTTGCTGCGCTTTGGCCCGGGCGATGATCTGGCCGTGCAGGAAGGCAAGTTCGTCGTCGAACTTAAGCCTGCGCGCTACGATAAAGGCTCCGCTATCGCCGCTTTGATGGCGGCGCCGCCATTTGAGAGACGCGTACCGGTGTTCTTCGGCGACGACCTCACAGATGAGACAGGATTTGCGGCCGTCAACCGAATCGATGGCATCTCTGTGCGCATTGGCGAGCCGCTGGCGCCCACGCTGGCGCGCTTCCTCCTACCTGATAGCGCAAGTTTGCGCGCTTTGCTCTGGCGTCTCACCGAGGCGCGGCAGTGACCCCGCCCGCGAATCTTCCGGACCTTGATCTTGCCGTCCTAGGCAACTGCGCCATAGCCGCGCTCGTCGATAAGCGCGCGCGAATTCAATGGTGCTGTATTCCCCGCTTCGACGGCGATCCGGTTTTCTGCAACTTGTTGCGAGATCCAAAGCTGCCGCCCGATGGCTTATTTGAGATCGAGCTCGATGGCTTTGCGCGCAGTCGCCAGCGTTACATCCGCAATTCAGCTGTTCTGGAAACGATCCTTGCTGACGAAAATGGAAATGAGATCCGCATCGTCGATTTCATTCCACGCTTTTATCGGTTTCGCAGAATCTTTCGTCCCGTCAGTATTGTGCGTCTTATTGAACCATTAAGTGGGGTTCCGCGCATCCGCATTCGCTGCAAGCCGCGTCATTCATACGGAAGCCAGGGGCCGCAGATGACGCGCGGCTCCAACCATATTCGCTATGTGCTTGGCGATGAAGTGCTGCGCCTGACGACCGACGCCCCGGTCGGGCTCATTCAGAGCGAAACGGCCTTTGTCGTAGAGCGCCCCCTTGTGATGGTGCTAGGCGCAGACGAGCCGCTTGATAGCGACATTCACATGATGGGGGTCGATTGGTTCGATCAGACGCTCGATTACTGGATGGAATGGACGCGCCGCCTCGCTTTGCCCTTTGAATGGCAGGAAGCAGTAATTCGCGCAGCGATCACACTCAAACTATCAAGTTATGAGGAGACCGGCGGCATTGTCGCCGCCCTCACGACCTCTATCCCCGAATATGCCAATAGCGGTCGCAACTGGGATTATCGTTACTGCTGGTTGCGCGACACATTTTTCGTCGTGCAGACCCTCAACAGGCTGAGCGTCACGCGAACGATGGAACGCTACATCAGCTACATCACCAATATTGTGACTGCTTCAAAGCCGGGCCCTTTGCAACCGATCTTCGGCCTTGGCTTCGAAACGGTGCTCGCCGAAAAAGAAATTCCCGCCGATGCTTTGGCAGGTTACCGCGGCATGGGGCCAGTGCGTATCGGCAATGGCGCCTATGACCAGATCCAGAACGATGGCTATGGCAGCGTCATTCTGGCGGTCGCGCAAAGCTTTTTTGACGAGCGGTTATCGCGCATTGCAGATGCGAGCCTGTTTCACAAACTCGAGCAGCTGGGCGAAGAAGCGGCGCGGCGTTGGGATCAGCCCGATGCCGGCCTTTGGGAGTTTCGTACTCGTACCGAGGTGCATACGCAATCGAGCGTCATGTGCTGGGCCGCTTGCGACCGGCTTGCGCGCATCGCTCATCGTCTGGGCCTTGCTGAGCGCGCGCAAATATGGCGTGGCCGCGCCGCTACCATTCATGCAGGCGTTATTGCGCGTGCTTGGAACGAAAAGCGCAACTCATTCGTTGCGACATTTGACGGCCAGGAGCTTGATGGAAGCTTATTATTGCTAAGTGAGCTTGGCTTCATCGAGCCCACAGACCCACGGTTCTGTTCGACAGTTGCGGCGGTGGAGCATGATCTGCGCGAAGAGGATCACGTCTATCGCTACCGGCGCAAGGATGATTTCGGCGCTCCAGAAACATCTTTCACCATATGTAGCTTCTGGATGGTCGAGGCTTTGGCTGCCACAGGACGATTGGAAGAAGCGCGCGAGATGTTCGAACGGCTCATCGCTCATCGTTCAAGCCAAGGGCTACTCTCTGAGGGCCTGCATGTTGGCACAGGAGAGCTCTGGGGCAATTTCCCGCAGACCTATTCGCTGGTTGGACTGGTTCGTTCGGCGATGAAGCTGTCACGCCCTTGGCGGGACGCGTTCTGATCGACTGCGGATAAAAGAGAAAGGGAGGCCTGTGGCAAGACTCATCGCCGTATCGAACCGCGTTCCAAAACCGGGCGATCGCTATATGTCTGGCGGATTGAGCGTGGCTGTGCGCGATGCCTTGGAAAAACGCGGTGGCATCTGGCTTGGTTGGAGCGGCGAGGTGCGAGAAGGCGCCGATGTGGATCCGGCAGCAGCGACCACGCGCTGGAACAATGTCGATTATGTCACCATCGATCTGACGCCGCGCGATGCCGAGGAATATTATAACGGTTTCGCTAATCGCGCCTTGTGGCCTTTATTTCACCATCGGCCGGGTTTGACTGAATTCGCGCGCCGGGAAATGGCGGGCTACAACCGCGTCAATCAGATTTTCGCCCGTATCCTTGCGCCGATGTTGCGTCCCGATGACATCATTTGGGTGCATGATTATCATCTCATTCCCTTGGCTTCCGATCTGCGCGCTTTAGGCGTCAAAAACCGCATCGGCTTCTTTTTGCACATTCCGTGGCCCGCGCCAGAGCTCTTCACCATTCTTCCCAATCATTCGCGGCTTGCGGTGAATCTCATCAATTACGATCTCGTCGGTTTTCAGACGAAACCCTTCATGGATAATTTCATCGCCTATCTGAAAGAGGAGATGAACATTAACGTGCAGGGGTACAATGTTGAAGCTGTTGGCCGGTCATCGCGTCTCGGCGTGTTCCCCATCAGCATCGATACGCAAGAGTTCATTCGTTTCGCCGAAGCGCCTGCGTCATCGATCGCGCGGCGGCTGGAGTCCTCCTTGCAAGGGCGTGCGCTGGCATTGAGCGTGGATCGTCTCGATTATTCAAAAGGCATCCCTCAGCGTATCGAAGCGATAGGGCGATTTCTGGAACTCTACCCTCAGTATCTTAATCGGTTCACCGCCTTGCAGATCGCGCCGACCTCGCGCGAGGCTATTCCTGAATATGCGGAAATCAATCGTGAGGTCGCCGAGGCTGCGGGCCGCGTCAACGGACGGTTTGGCGATATCGACTGGGCGCCCGTTCGCTACATCAATAAATCAATAGGCCGCGCCACGCTCGCCCATCTTTATCGGGCTGCGAGGGTCGGTTTCGTAACGCCCTTGCGCGATGGCATGAACCTGGTCTCGAAAGAATTTATCGCAGCGCAAAATCCACGTGATCCCGGCGTGCTTGTTCTGTCCCGTTTTGCCGGCTCAGCGCGCGAGTTGCGTGGCGCGTTGCAAGTCAACCCATATGACATTGACGGCGTTGTGCATGCGCTTCGTGTAGCTTTTGAAATGCCGCTTGACGAAAGGCTCGCAAGATTCGAGCCCATGCTGCAACATTTGAAAGCCTACGACGTTCATAAATGGAGGCAGGATTTCATCGATGCGCTCACGCAGGAGCATCTTCTGGCGATGAGCGCGTGACCCCATGGAAATCTGCCGCTTGCTCAAATTTAACGTCAAAGGGGAAAGCGACATGATGGTCGCCGAATTGATCAGATCCTGTTCTCACGCGAAGGTCGCGGAAGCCGCGATTCATTCGATCGGGCCGGCCCTTGCGCATGAAGTGAAGCGGCGCGCCAATGAGAGAGGACTTGATGCTGGCGCCTATGCCGCCCAATCTGTTCAGGTGTTCGCGGGCTCAGCCTATCCTCATGACTGGGACAGCCTCGCCGCGCGATTGAAGGGCGTGGACATGCCCATTCTGGCGGGCCTGCATTTCATTCTGGAACGGCGCATCGCTGAGGAACATCGGCTGTCAGGGTGCGATCGTTAGTCTGCGGCTTTCAAACTTGGCGCAGCCATGGGCGGGCGCCCGCTTGCGGGGCTTCATTGACGCCGGGCTGATAAAAATGCGTCACGCCCGGAATGCGTCCCGCCTCAAGTGCCGCCTGCGTCACCGGATCGCTGATCTCGAATGCGTCGAAGCCGCACCGAAGCATCGGCTGGATCTGATCGATCAGCACCTCGCCGATAGCGCGCAGTTCCCCCTTGAAGCCATGGCGCTCGCGCAGAAGGCGCGCCGTTGAGTAAGCGCGGCCATCCTGAAACTTCGGTATCACGAGCGCGATCAGAGCAAAGCGCGGCAGGTCGGCGATGAAATCATCGATGGTTGCGCCAGGCTCCACGCGGATACCGATCGGCACATGTGATTCCGCAAAAGCTTGACGCTCGGCCTGCCACCATGAGAGTGGGGCGATCACGTGACCGGCAGGCGAAATCTCCTCGCCTTCGTGGATGGTGATCCAGCTATCGTGAACGAATGAGCCGTTTTTATAAAGGGTCATGGTGGCGTCCACTCAGATGTCCGAGCCGCTATCGCGCTCATAAAGCGCCTTCTTGAAGGGCGCCATGCCGACGCGGCGATAGGCGCGCAGAAAGTCCTCGTCCGCAGATGTGCGAAGGCCGACATAGGTGTCGACCACGGTCTCGATAGCGTCAACGACGTCTTCATAGGAGAAGCCGGGGCCGGTGATGTCGCCAAGCTTGCAGCCCTCGTCGGCCGAACCGCCAAGGGTGAGCTGGTAGGTTTCGACGCCTTTGCGCTCCAGGCCGAGAATACCGATATGGCCGACATGGTGATGACCGCAGGCGTTGATGCAGCCGGAGATCTTGATTTTCATCGCGCCTATTTCCTTCGCGCGCGGCCCATCGGCGAAGCGCTCCGAGATGCGCTGAGCCACGGGGATCGAACGCGCCGTCGCCAGCGAGCAGTAGTCCATGCCCGGGCAGCTGATGATGTCCGAGATGAGGCCTGCATTGGCTGTCGCCAGGCCCTGCGCCGCCAGTGCGTCATAAATCGCGGGCAGATCATCGAGCGCCACATGGGGTAGCACGAGATTCTGCTCGTGGGAGACGCGGATTTCGTCATGGCCGAATGTCTCGGCGAGCTCCGCCACCAGCTCCATCTGTTCGGCCGTGGCGTCGCCGGGAATGCCGCCGATTGGCTTTAGGGAAATGGTCAGCAGGCCATAGCCGGGCTGGCGATGCTTCGCCACATTGGTGTCGGCGAAGGCCCCGAATGCAGGGTCGCTCGCGCGGCGGGCCGTGAGCGCCTGCGATTGGGCGGGGCGCTCTTCGAGGTCAGGGGGGGCGAAATAGGCGCTGATGCGGTCGATTTCGCTCTGGGGCAGGGCCAGAAGCTCGTTCTTGTCCGCCGCGAATTCCGCTTCCACGGCCTCGCGCATGGCCTCGAAGCCCTTTTCATGGACGAGGATCTTGATGCGCGCCTTGTATTTATTATCCCTGCGGCCTTCCAGATTGTAGACGCGCACGATGGCTTGCGTATAGGCGAGCAGGTCTTGTGGCGCGAGGAAGTCGCGGATCTTGTGGCCCACCATAGGCGTGCGGCCGAGGCCGCCGCCCACAAAGACGGCGAAGCCCGTGTCGCCCTTGTCGTTCTTCACCAGCTGATAGCCGATGTCGTGCACCTGAATGGCTGCGCGGTCGTGAGGCGAGCCGCTCAGCGCCAGCTTGAACTTGCGCGGCAGATAGGTGAACTCGGGGTGGATCGACGACCACTGGCGCAGGATTTCTGCATAGGGACGGGGATCTTCGATCTCGTCCGCAGCTGCGCCCGCGAAGTGATCGGCGGTGACATTGCGGATGCAATTGCCCGAGGTCTGGATAGCGTGCATCTCGACGCTGGCGAGTTCACCCAGGATCGCGGGAATATCCTTCAGCGCGGGCCAATTGAACTGGATGTTCTGGCGCGTAGTGAAATGACCGAAGCCCTTGTCATAGCGGCGCGCAATATGGGCGAGCTTGCGCAATTGGCGCGGGCTCAGCGTGCCATAGGGAATGGCGATGCGCAGCATATAGGCGTGGAGTTGCAGATAGACGCCGTTCATCAGCCGATGAATGCGGAACTGCTCTTCGGTCAGTTCGCCGCTCAGGCGACGCTGCACCTGATCGCTGAACTGGTTGAGGCGGTCGGCGACGAAGGCCGCGTCGAATTCGTCATAACGATACATAACGATCCTCGCTCAAAGCGCCGCTTGCTTCCCGTGATCGGGATGAGTGGTGGGGCCCTTGGCCCTGATCTTGTCGCGCAGATGCACGGGTTCCACATGGTCGCCCTTCACCGCGACGTCGAAGGCCGCGACCTCGATCACGTGGTTAGCCAGCACGTCCTTCTCCACGAGACCCATCGCCGCCTTGACGGCAGATGCGTCAGGCAGGATCTCCGCGTCGCGCAGTTGCTCGACCCATGCCCCGCCAGAGGCGCGGAACACGACGATTCCATCTGATAGCCGGTTGGCGGAAATGACCTGTGACATGCCTGTGCGGTCCGTTTGTGACTGTCGGGCGCGAGGATCGAAGCTCACCCGTTGCGCATTAGCACAATAGTCTGGTCATTAGCACAATCACACAGCGAAAACGAGATATAAAATTTTACACATATTATTTTTGTTTATTAGAGATTGCGGCGCAGCACCTTGGCGAGCTCGCCCACGATGCCGCGGCGAAAGGCTAGCACGCATGCCACGAAGATCACCCCCTGAATCACCAGCACCCACTGGCCAAACTCGGCGAGATATTGCTGCATGGCGATGATGA